>PXSF01000044.1:26317-51915 GCA_003022845.1 Halobacteriales archaeon SW_10_66_29
GCAGGCCGGAGGCCGAGGCGCGCAGCGAGTCCCGGCTGGCGAACGAAGCGTAGCGAAGTGAGCGCAGTCGAGCGACCTGGGGCGTTCTCTGTCTCGAACCTGCTTTTCATCTCTCCCAGATTCTTCAATAGCTTCTGTGAATTACTAAAGGGCGAGGCTTCCGCTTGCTATACGTCAGGCGATCAGTGTTCGCCCCGGTCCAGGGGGGGAACGAATTCTTCCGAGACCAACCGGCGGGTGAGCACCACCAGCCCGTTTCCAGCTCCGGAGCTGTAGACGGCGTGCATCTCCTCGGCGTCCGGAGGCAGCGAACTCACCAGGAGCTTCGACCGGTCGACGAGCAGGACGTGGCCGATGTCCGACCGTGAGCCGTCGGTCCGGAGCCAGTCCAGTCGGTCGGTGAACGTCGCGGTGGGGTCGACAGCGTCGCAGATGTCCTCGCGCAGTCGCTCGGAGACAGCCCCGACCACCAGCGCCGTGCTCTCGTCGACGTCGGTCATCGCGGCGACCAGTCCGCCGGTGAGCATGCTCTCGTCGCCGATGATCAGGAGGACTTCCTGCTCGGCCTCGCCGACGATCTCGGCGGTCCTGTGTTCGATCGCCTCGCTGCCGCTGATCGACCAGACCTCCTGGATCGGCGAGGCATCCGCCTCCTCGGCGGCGTCGAGGTCCTCCAGGGCCCGCTGGACCCGGTTGACGCGCGATTCGTACTGGCCCCGAAGCATGTCCATCGCCTCCTCTAAGGGGACTGCCCGGAACTGCTGTGGGCTCGAGTGGTGGATCTCCACCAACCCTTTGCTCTCCAGGATGCGGATCGCATCGTACACCCGTGTCCGTGGGACCTCGGTGATCTCGCTCAGTTTCTTGGCAGTGCCCGACGGGAGCCGCGACAGGCCGACGAAACAGCGCGCCTCGTACTCCTTGAGACCGAGCTGCTGCAACCCCTGGACAGCTTCCTCTAGCCGTTCGTCAGTGGCCACCACTGATCCCCCCGAACAGTCGTGTCTTTGCGACTGGTCTCATGTGGCGTTACAGGCAGTTTCCGGACCAGATAGTTAGGTGTTGCTACTGTTATAATTTTTATCACAGGTTGAACGTGAGTAAACGAATTACAGCCACGAATATCAGCACACGCGGGGGGACATGAACAGTTCCGCCACGATTCGAACCGAACAGTCACCCTAGACTTGTGCGGAGTAAGCCCAACACAGTCGGACGAGGGGGGTGACCGAACCCACACTTTAACTAAACGGACCGGACCGATAACAGGAACAATGAGAAACAATGGGTCGGATTCCGAGCGAGAGGACAGTCAAGCCGTCCAGCGCTACGAGTACGAGTGGGACGGGATCAACCCCACGAGCGGGATCGTCGAGGCTGTCGCAGCAGCGACTGGGCAGGACACCACCCAGTTGGCTCCGCTGTACCAGGAGCTCAATCCGGACGCGTTGAACGCTCTGGTCACGAAGCCCCCCGCAGGCGGCGAACTGATCACCGTCTCGTTCACCTACGCCGACCGGAGGATCACAGTCAGAAACGACGGTGTCGTCAGGGTCGGACCGGAAGGTGACGGGCACGCTTCCGGCGACGACTAATATGGACGAGACTCGGAGCGCTGAGCCCGCTCTCCGGGAGTTGTCGGGTCGACGACGGCTCGACGCTGACCGGTGCCCGCATCGGGAGTGTCCGCTGGTGCCGAGGTAGCGGCGGCTGTGACTGATAGTGATTGTTGTGATTATTTTCGGCACCATGTCGCAATAGCGGCGGTTTCACGGCCCGAAACTGGCGTCTGAGGAGTACCCGGCGGTAAAGACTCACAACAATCACTATGACACCAGGGCTCCCAGTAGCTCCGTGGCGTCGACGGGAGATCACCGGCGGTCGGCTGTGTCACAGAACGCGTCCGCTTTGGCACTGATCCACGTGCTCTGTCGGCGGTGCGAAGAGACGTCCTCCGGATAGATGGTGCACTCGTCGGGCCCATCGTCGTGTGTCACTATTGCAGCCGCAAAGACCGCGAGTCTGTCCTCCTCCGGTGCAATATTTCGCATTACCATAGATTGCCGCTGTCGGAGTATTGTTATTAGTTGTATACTCCCTGAACCCGGGTAAACTATCACCAACTGACGGGTTCGAGTCACAGTAGCCGGACCGAAACGGGCGAATCCTGCTACGGCCTGTAGTTCGGAGCAGGGGTGAACTGCCCCACCCTGCTCGCGTTGACACGCTCGCTGAGGGTGGGGCTTCCTGGTTCCGCGACACGCTTTTTCACGGACGGTCGGCCAAGGCTGACCATCCGCGCAGGGAGCGCAGTCTCCGCAGGCGTGGATTCGGAGTGACCCACTCCTACTCGGTGGTGATGGCGTAATTCGTCTCGACCGCCTTTCTTGTCGGGCTTGAAGCCGAGACGATGAGTAGCTGCCATCACACTCCCAGTCTTCGACAGGCAGTGCTATAAATGCCCGTCACAGAGTGAAAGTAAACTGAAGACGGCGTTGACGAGACGCGAAGCGTCTCGTTCGTACACCAGAAATCTGCGATTTCTGGGGACGCTGCATCCCCTCCCTACTGTGCTTCGTGTCCGCTTGCGCGGACTGCGGTGTCGTCCGAAAATCGGAGATTTTCGGGATCACGAGAATCTTCGATTCTCGAACGACTCCTTGAGGACGGGGGCTTAGTGCCTGCAATCAGCTAAACCGCTTAGTGAACTACTGAACTCTGGCGGCACATCGCTTGCGGTACGTACTTGCAGGTCGTGAGCTATTGTGAGTCCCATCAGCTGTTCGAGCCGGTCGGTATAATTAGCTTACAGCAGCGACGTCGTCTGACGCGAAATCCTACAGTGACATTACGAGTGACATCCGGCGGTAAGAAGAGTATGAATTCACGGGACAGTAGCCGATCGAATCGTCAAATACCGGCTTCCAGAACAGGCCTCGAAGTAACGCGCAATTACTTAACACGATGCCGAACCGTGTAGTAGATATGGCAGACTACCTGTCAGAAAGCGACCTGAAACGGATGAAGCAGTTTGCAGCCACGCCGAAGTACGAGCGCGAACCGGACCTGCTCGTCCCACAGGACGCCGACTGATAGTGATTATTGTGACTGTGTACCGGGTCGACCGCACGCAGTCGCGCGGTTGATTCCGGAACGACTCACAATAATCACTATGAGACCGAAACGGGGGCTGACGGGTCCCTCGAAGGGGTACAGACATCCACCGCGCGCACACACGCTCTGCGGGTGGCACCATCTTTTCGCGACGACGCGACCGGGGAGAGTGATGGGTGTACCCAGCGTACGAGCGGATCACTGGGTGCTCTACAGGAGTTCGTCGGACATCGGGGGCGGGACGTGAATGTGCGATATGGTCCCGAACTCCCTGACAGCAATCACGATCAGGCCAGGTTCTGTGCCTCGATGATCTCCCAGATCTCCTGGCCCTGGTCGGTAATGCCGTAGACCCGTCCTTTCTTGCGGTCCTCCGAGACGAGGAGGTCGACGAGCTCGCGCTCCCGGAGGTTCTGTAGTGCTCGCGAGATGTGGGGCGGCGAACAGTCAGTGTCCTCCGCGATCTGGGTCGGCGTCGCCGGCGAGTCAGCGAGCCGCTGGAGCACCTTCACACGGTACGACGAGCTGATCACGTACCCGACTTCATCCCAGTCAGTTCCCATCTCTGTCCCCGTTCTGGCGTGTGTACACGTTCGTTCGTAGCTGGTATCTTCCGACAATCATTGTGCTCACCCTGTAACTGTCGAGGGGTTAGCTGCTATGTACATAGTGCGTGCCCATTTACTCAGGTATATACATCTTACCGGGGTAGGTACGTGAATAGCTGAAAACCGATACGAGTAAGGTGGCCTGTACGTGGTAGGGTGCAGTTGACTTGGGATCGGCTCAGGTCGGCTGCGCGCCGCCGAATCGGTGGTAGTGTGGGCTTTCTCTGGTAAGTGGCTATTACTCCCCTCAGAAACGAAACGTAAGTAGGCGGTACCCAGATAATCCTATCGGGTAACAAGTTGGACAAAATACTATTTAGGATGGAGGAGGCGTATACGACCATGCAGCGAGGGCGACCACGTAGAGGACCGGGATGGTGTCGGGCTTTGGCCAACGACTCGCAGTTGACAGGAGGGACCGGTCGTGAGTAAACAGCTCCGGGAAGCCTGGGAATCCGCGCCGACTGATCCCGACCCGCTCACCGATCTGGAGTACGAGTACGAGCCGCTGACCCACATCCACGTCGAGGAGGGCAACGAGAGCTACATCTTCCTGCCCGAGGAGGACCAGCACTTGGCCGACGCCGAGTTCATGGTCGCGGACCCGGACATCGTCTCCCGTCTCGACGAGGAGCGTTGACCGACTACTGGTGCTGTTCGAGCTCTACTGGTATCTCCTGCTGTGTCTGCCGGTACTGCCAGTAGTGGATCCCCCCGGAGATGACGAACGCGATCCAGACGAACGACAGGGCGCTGACGACGGGAACCGACAGCAACCATAGCACCATCAGCAGTCCACTCAGCGCCGTGATCGCGGCGTAGTGGAGTTTCCAGGGGTACGTCGACACCGGGCTCTGCGTGAGGTACGTGTCCATCTCGTTGGCTTTGCTGGTGAGGGTGACAGTCCCCTCGTCCGCGTCGTAATCGATGATCCCCGTCTGGTCGAGTTTCGGGAGGTGCGTCTGGTACAGCGAGACGTACACGCGTTTTTGCTGCTGGCTGGTCAGCTCCTCGACAGGGACGTCGTTCTCGAGTGCTGCGATCTCTTCGGCCAGCTCGTTGACCGTCGCTTCGTTCCCGCGCTGCCGGAGGAGATACAGCACCATCCGGCGACGCCGGCTACTGAGGATCTCGAACACCACGTCGGGCGAGAGCTTCTGAGAAGATTCCATACTCATCGAGCCCTGTGTCCTGCCCTCCAGGTCCGTTTCTCTGACCACGCCATACTCACAGTAACTGATAGACTGGATTTTGTTATGCCCCTAATATCCGACAGTAACATCGTCTTAACAGCTGTCGGTACCCGGTGGATACACCCTCTACCTTGTAGTGATGAGCCACGCTCTGTGGGGAATCCCCGGGAAGCCAGTAACTATACAGCCAGACGTAATTCACGTGAGCCATGCCGTCCCAACTCCGGTTGCTCGGGCCATGACACAGCCGATGGACTGTCCTGGCACTGGACGGAGTCGCGTCTGGCTGTATAACGGCGTGGGCGACGGGGGCCGAAAAAAACAACTCCTACTCTCCAGCGGAGAGGAGCGCCTCGGCGGGGCTGGAGTCGGTTTCACTGGTGTGGTGAGCCCACGCGGTGGTGGCGAACGCCAGGACGGCGACGCCCGCGACGAGACCGATCGCCGGGAAAGCCATCGTGCTCTCGATCAGGGCCGCGAGAACGAGACTGACGAGCATCACGACCGAGAGCCCGAGGTAGTACTTCGAGAACTGTCCATCCGGAGTCGTATCGGGTGTATCGAGATAGGAGTAGAACATCTCGATGTTCTCCCCAGGCTTGATGATCGCGCGCGGCTTGTTGAAGTCCACGACGTCCATCCCGTCCATCTTCGGCAGGTGGCACTGGTACAGCCCGACGTAGACGCGCTTTCGCTCGCTGGACGTGATCGTCCGAACGTCCTTGCTGTTCGCGCAGGTACTGCAGCACGTACCGACGCCGCTGGTTTTTCAGTATCTCGAACACCTGATCCAGCCCCAGCTCCCGTTCGAGCTCGGGCTCTGGATCCGGGGCTCCGCTCACAGACACCTCCGACGGGACGCCGTCGCCTCCCGTCTCGCCGTTCGTGGCAGTATCGGTCCGTCCGTCGCTGTCGTCGGCCTTTTTGACTCTGTTATTTTCCTTCGTTGCCATGGGTTACCCCCGGTACCGTTCGGGCGTGTACAGCATCCCAAATCAGTCGTGTAGTGAACATCGTTGCTGTCCTCATCTGTAGAAACCCCAATCTACGAGGGGCTCTCACCTTCTGCCGCACAAGGCCCTGTAACAGTAACACACGGCTGCTCCCCACTAAATATTGGCGCATTTTCACGCCAAGTTTAGTTGTGATTAAGTGGGTGAAAACTGACCGTATTGTGTGATTACTCCGAAATGTTCGCCAGCACCCGCTGGAACGGTTCTAGCGTCTCCGCGGGCGGCGCGTTCGGGTCCTGCCAGTGGCACGCCACGACGTTCTCCCTCGGGTTCGGCCGGGGACGGCCGGCCGGAGTCGCTTCGAAAACAGTGTATACAGTCGCTGTGTTGGGGAGGGTCTGGTGGTGGTACAGACAGGTGCCGACGGGTGGGCCGACGTCGACCCGACAGTTGAGTTCCTCGCGATACTCGCGCTGGAGACACTCCTGTCGTGACTCGCCGGCCTCGACGCCGCCCCCGGGTAGTGTACAGAACGTCGAGCCGTCATCCCGGCGTTCTGTCACCAGGAGGACCTCGTCGTCGTCCCTGACGAGGGCCTTCGCACCCTGCCTGATCACGAGCGACTCATTCTGAGGGGAAGCCGAGGTGTTACCGTCCACGACAGCGTCGCCCTGTACCGACCACGTCGTCGTCGTATCGTGGTCCATTGTTGTCTCATTCTCACCGTCCATCTTACTTAGTTACACACCGGTTTGCCGGCACCAATGCCGGGCTAGCTTCGACAGTCGAAGGTCCGAGTTCTCCCCACCCCGGACTGACGGACCGGAGCTCTCATACTGGTACCTGTAATTCGTTTACTCACCAGCCTCTACTAGACAGCCAGACGTGACTCCGTCCAGTGCCAGGATAGTCCATCGGCTGTGTTATGGCCCGAACAACCGGAGTTGGGATGGCATGGCTTACGTGAATTACGTCTATCACTCGACGACACTGGATTCCGTGAGAAGCCTCCGTCGCGCGTGCAGGAAGTGTAAAAGGGTGCAGTGCGATCGGTAGTGATTGCTGTGACTCTTTACCGCCGGGGAGTCACAGTTCCTGGAGTTCAGCCCGCGAACCACCCGTTCACGTGACGTAGTCACGAAAACAATCACAGCAATCACTACGGAGCAGTTGCCGACGCACGGGCGAGGCGGAAAGTGAGCCACGGCGGAGCGATGGCCGGGCAGTGTCCCACCGTTGCTTGGGGATCGGGCCGATGCGCACGACCCGGGACGGGTTCGGGTGGGGGTGGGGGGAAATGGTCAGACGTTCCAACCGGGAACCGAGTTGTCTCATCGCTCGATTCCCAGTTGCACAAAAGCGTCGGGGCCATATTGTAATATTCGGGCTTCACCCTGAAACGGGGGACTACGGCCGATAGCATTCACAGTGTCACCCATCTGTGAGTTAGGATCACCGGCGTACTGGCTTCATAGAGAGTGGTTACTCGCAGTTTCCGGGCACGCCAGGTTCCCAACCTGTCCATAACAAAGCCTCTCTCCCCGTTCTACCAGAGTCAATGACTCCAGTCGCTCGACACCTCCTGTGGCAAAGCCAGCCCCGGTCCGCAACTGCTCGCCGCTCGGACGCCAGTCCTGTCCCCCGCTGTTCGGAGCAGGAACTGGTCGGGGGTGGCGCCTGATGTGTGGGATCACTGCGAGGGTGGCGGACGACGACTCCCTGCGGAGCTTGCTCACCTGCCTCGAGAACCTGGAGTACCGGGGGTACGACTCCGCCGGCGTCGCCCTCCTCGACGGGACTGACGTCGACGTCACGAAAAGCCAGGGCAAGGTCGACGGCCTGAAAGACCGGGTCCTCGCCGGCGACCTCGGCGGCGGCATCGGCATCGGTCACACCCGCTGGAGCACGCACGGCCCGCCCTCGGACGAGAACGCACACCCCCACACCGACTGTACGGGAACGATCGCCGTCGTCCACAACGGCATCATTGACAACCACGACGAACTCCGGGACTCGCTTGTCGATGCCGGCCACACGTTCACGAGTGACACCGATACCGAAGTCGTGCCACACCTGGTCGAGGACCTGCTCGACAGCCACGACTCGACCGCCGCGGCGTTCAGGGCTGCTATCGATTCGCTCGAAGGCAGTTATGCGCTTGCGATGATCGTCGAGGGTGAGCAGAAAGTGTACGCGACGCGCTCGGGCTCGCCACTCGTTCTCGGCGTCGACGATAGGTCGAACTACCTGGCCAGCGACGTCCCGGCGTTTCTGGATTTCACCGATCGCGTCGTATACCTCCAGGACGGCGACGTCGCGACAGTGTCCGCCGACGACTATCGGATCACCGACGCCGACGGCGACCCGGTCCAGCGGGCCGTCGAAACTGTCAACTGGTCACCGGAGGACGCACAGAAAGGCGGCCACGACCACTTCATGGCCAAGGAAATCAACGAACAGCCGGCCGCGATCCGGCAGGCGATCGAGGGCCGTATCGACGGAACCGACGTGACACTCCAGGAGTTCCCACCCGGCACGTTCGCGGACGTCGACGCAGTCCAGATCGTCGCGTGTGGCACCTCGTATCACGCGGGGCTGTACTGCGCGCAACTGCTCGAGAAGTGGGGGGTGCCAGTCACGACGCAGTTCGCCAGCGAGTACGCGGTCTCACCGCCACCAGTCGACGACAGCACGCTCGTCCTCGGTGTCACCCAGAGCGGTGAGACGGCGGACACGCTTGAGGCGCTCGCGGTCGCCAGCGAGCACGGCGCCCGGACGCTGGCCGTCACGAACGTGATCGGTTCGACGGCGGCCCGGCGACGAAGACGTTCTCCTCGCAGGTGGCGACGCTGATGCTGCTCGGCGAACGCCTCGTGCGGGACGTCACGGGGTCGCCGACGGAGGATCACGCCGCTCGGCTCTCGGCACTCAAGCAGCTTCCCGACCAGCTGCAGAGGGTCCTCGAGTACAGTCGGGCACGGCAGCTCGCCAACGAGTACCGCGACGGCAGTAGCCACTTCTTCATCGGGCGGGGGACGGCCTACGGCGTGGCGAGGGAGGGCGCACTGAAGTTCAAGGAGATCACCTACGAGCACGCCGAGGGGTTCCCGGCCGGCGAACTCAAACACGGCCCGCTCGCGCTGGTGACGGGGGACACCACCGTGTTCGCCGTCTGTGCCGGCCACGAGGAGTCGAAGCTCCTCAGCAACGTCCGGGAGGTCCAGACCCGAGGCGCGCCGGTCGTCGCCGTCGCACCGCGGTCGGCCGACGACCTGCTGTCAACGGCCGACGAGACGCTCACGGTCCCGGCGACACACCCCGATACAGCCGCCGTCCTGGCCAACGTCCAGCTACAGCTGTTGTCCTACCACACCGCAGTCGCCCTGGAGCGGTCTGTCGACAAGCCGCGGAACCTGGCGAAAAGCGTCACCGTCGAGTGACTGGAGGGCGGGAGTCGTGGCCACAGTTCGTCGACCGCCGCCGTCCGCCGGTCGATGGCCTCGATACGGACCCCCGTTTCTGGGCCAGAAACTGTGAGAACGGTATAATGCTGTGCGGCCAGTAGGTGGGGGTGGCGGTGTCCTGAGGCCGCCTAGTTCCCCCTGACTGCGATACGGAACGTCCACCGACCCGGGCGCGGTTCGCCCGTCGCGCCCGAGTTTTCTCCTAATAGTGATTGTTGTAAACAGTCAGAATAATCACTATCAGGCGGGGCTGCTTCGCCCCGTCACACCGCCGGTCAGATGGAGACGCTGAACTCGCGGTTGTGGGCGTCCAGCGCGATCGCACTCAACAGGTCCGCGGTTGCGTCGAGGTCCCGCAGGTCCAGCATCTCGACGGGCGTGTGCATGTAGCGGTTCGGCACGCCGACGTTGAGCGACGGGATCCCCCCGCGCGACGTGAAAAAGGCGTCGGCGTCGGTGCCGGTCTGGCTCCCGGCCGCCTGGAGCTGGACGTCGATTTCCTCGCTGTCGGCCGCTGCCCGCGCCGCCGCCACAACGCGCGGGTGGTTCGTGCTGCCACGAGCGACGACCGGCCCCTCGCCGAGTTCGACGCCGCTCGATCGGTCGCCGGGGGTGCCGGTCGCGTCCGTCGCGTGGGTGACGTCGGTTGCGATGGCGACGTCCGGCGCGAGGTCGAAGCCGACCATCTTCGCGCCCTGCAGGCCGACTTCCTCCTGGACCGTGCTGACAGCGACGACGGTCGCCTCGGGGTCGCTCTCGGCGGCCCGTCGCAGCCCCTCGGCGGCTGCCCAGATGCCGATGCGGTTGTCCAGGCCGCGGGCCGCGATGCGCTGGCCTTCGAGTTCCGAGATCGTCTGGTCGAACGTGATCGGATCGCCGCGCTCGACCAGTTCGGCGGCTTCCTCGTCGTCCTCGGCACCGATGTCGACGTGCTGTTCGCTGATGTCCGTCTGTGAGTCGTCGCTTCTGTCCCGCAGGTGGATCGCAGTCTGTCCGATGACGCCGTCGACCGGGCCGTCGTCGGTGTGGACGACGACGTGCTGGCCCTGGCTGACAGTGTTGTCGGAGCCGCCGATCCGGGTCAGCCGCAGCGAGCCGTCGTCCTCGATGTCCCGGACCATGAACCCGATCTCGTCGCTGTGGCCCGCCAGCGCGATCGTCGGATCGCCGCCCTCGATGACGGCGACGGCGTTGCCGTACTCGTCGGTCCAGACCTGGTCGGCAAACTCGGAGACGTACTCGGTCCAGATCCGCTGGCTCGGTGCCTCGAACCCCGAAGGGCTCGCTGTACGTAGCAGGTCGTCCAGAAATTCCCGTCGCGCTCGCTCCATACTCGAAGGATACACCCCAGCACTGTCAATGCCCCGATGTTCGCCGGGGGGACGGGTCCCGTCGCAACCGCTAAATGTCCAGTGCTGCTAGGGAGATGCATGGGAGAGTTCACACTGGTGAAGCTCCACCTCGACGAGGGATCGTTCTCGGCCAACCTTCCGTTCAGCGGTCAGTCCGGCAGCGACGGCTCCGGCAGCGACGGCTCCGGCAGCGTGATCGGGAGCGACGACGACGAGGGCGCGGGAGTCGAGAAAGAGAAGTCCGGTGGCCCCGGGAAGGGTGCGGCCGCGCTCGGCGTGCTGCTCGTGTTGATCCTCGGGACGGTGGTCGTCAAGTACCTCTCGGGCGACGACGACGAGGAGGTCGCGATCGAGACGGCAGACGACAGGCCAGTCGGCGTCTCCGTCGACACGGACGAGAAGTAGGGAGAAGGCCTTTATTCGGTTGTCCCATGGGTGAGTGTATGAGTCTCTACCGGAGCGTCCGAGCAGTGACGGAAGCGTCCGGCGACGGCGCCGTCGACTGGGCTGCCGTCAGCGAGGCCGCCAAAAGTTCGACAGATCCCGGTGACCTGGACGTCAGCGACGCCGAACGCGAGGGGTACGCGACCGACATCCGGGCCGCCCGCGACCGCGTCCGCGAGGTGACTGGCACGGAGTTCACGCTGCCCGAGCGCGTCGAGGTCCAGGATCGCCACCACTGGATCGACGCCAACATCGAAACGTTCGAACGGGTGATGGCGCCCCTCGAACAGCAGGCCGGCGTCGTCCCCGGCCTGGCGACGACCGTCAACACGGGATCGATGGCGTTCGCGCTGTCGTTTCTCTCCCGGCACGTCCTGGGGCAGTACGACCCGCTGTTGCTGGCCGACTCCCCGGATCACGCCCTGTACTTCGTCCGGCCGAACATCATCAGGACCGCCGAGAAACTGGACGTCCCCTACGGCCGGTTCCGGCGCTGGATCGCGTTCCACGAGGTGACCCACGCCGCCGAGTTCGGGGCTGCACCGTGGCTGCCCGGCCACCTCGAAACGACGATGCAGGAGGCCATCGAGACGCTGGCCTCGGGGTCGATCGACCGCGACTCGATGTCGGCGCTGGACACGACGATGACCGCCGTCGAGGGCTACGCCGAACTGGTGATGGACCGCGCGTTCGACGAGGAGTACGCCGACCTCCGGCGGAAACTCGAACAGCGCCGGCAGGGCCGGGGTCCGATCGAACGGCTGATCCGGCGGCTCCTCGGTCTCAGCGTCAAGCGCCGCCAGTACGAACGCGGCAAGGAGTTTTTCGACGGCGTCGTCCAGCGGCGGGACATCGAGACCGCGGGCCGCGTCTGGGAATCGCCGGAACTGCTCCCCACGGATGCGGAACTGGACGATCCGGACGCCTGGCTGGCCCGCATCGAGCGATAGGCAGAGCTGGCGGATTCAGGTCTACGGGACGCCGTAGGCGTCGAGTGCGCCTACGCCCAGCAGCGACAGGAGCGAGAGCGTCGTGTCGAGCCTGTGACTTGCCACGTCGGGACCAAATGTGGACAGCTTATAGATCGTCGCCGTCCAGGCTGGCGTCGACGGCGTAGTTCTCGATCGAACTGCCCGACCGGTGGGCGTCCTCGAACCGGTATCGCAGCTGCGGCGAGGCCGCCTGTTTCACCTCCACCGGATCGGTTTTGCGCCAGGTTTCGTCGGGCTCTCCCGACGCATCGCCGTCGGCGTAGTAGTTCAGAATAAGTTCGAGCGTCCCGGTCTGGCGCGACGAGGAGATGTTCTCGATGGTCACGCGGACGACCACTGCTGGCGGCTCCAGTCCGATCTGCGTGTTGGTGACGAGAAACTCCTCGTCCTCCTCGAGACAGCCCGCGAGAGTCCCGCCGATAGCGGCCCCCACCACGCCGACGAACTCCCTGCGCTGCGGACGTCGCATCTGGGGTGAAGTCATAGTGATTACTGTGACTGTTTCCCGGGCCGACCGCACACAGTCGCGCGGTCGATCCCGGAACGACTCACAATAATCACTATCAGGATAGCACGGTATTGAGGGTTGCGAGACGGAGGCGGGGGTGAGGACGCTGTCGCCCGCCACAGCCGACGGACACGATCGCCTCAGCGTACGCGAGTACGTGGAGAGTTGCTCACTTCTGCAGCGTCCCGAGGAGGCGATCCAGCAGCGCCTCATCGCGGTCCGCGAGCCGGCTCCCGGAGGTGTCGCTGCGCCGCCGTTCCGACAGCTTCCGGTTTTTTTCGGCGAGACACCGCTCGTACTGCTGGATGAGCTGGTGGCGGTGGCGCTCCTGGCGGCGCACCTCCTCGCGGAGTTTGTCGATTTCGCTCTGTCGCTGTTCGGATTCGCCCCCGCTTTCGGACTCACCCCGGTACCTGTTCGGCGCGAACTTCCGGGGGTGACGTGACTCCCGGTCGCTGTCCTCGCCGTAGACCCTGTTCCACTCCCAGCCACGGCGGTCACTCACGCTCCCCGTTGGCGTGTGGTTGTCCATACCACAGGGGTGGGCCAGGAGCCCCAAAACCCTTTGTCAGACGATCGGCAGACGGGCGTTTGCCGGGCTGTGACGAACGAACTGTGGCTCCCCGGCGGTAACGAGTCCCAACAATCACTATCACGCCGAGCGCACGAGATGGATGTCGTACTCGCCGTCCTGAGAGATCGTTCCGAACGGGGTGGTGAGCCGCTGCTCAGTCGACTCGCGGCTCGTGCCGACGAACAGGATCGACGCGTCAACCTCGCGTGCGACCCGCCGGATCCGATCGGTCACGCCGTCCTCGGGGGCGGACGCGCCCATGCCCACGAGCGGGCGCTCGGAGGAGTCAGTCGTCTCCGCGATCTTTCGCTTGAGTTCCGTCCGCGCGGACTCGACGGCGAACTCCTCGCTCGGTTCGATCCACTTGCGGCGTTCCGCGTACTCCGACCCGGTCGGGATCAGACTGACCGCCACGACTTCCTGATCGAGTGCAGCACCGTGTTCGACGGCGCGTCCCAGCGCCGCTTCCGTCACCCTCGAACCATCGTAAGGAACGAGAAAAACCATGCCCCTAGGTACAAACTCGAACTATATGAAAGTAGCTGGAACCTGCATAATTACTGTCAGTCTGTCAGATTCACTGGCCATCTCCGTGGACACGTGTAACCTTTGTGGTCCGGGGGTCGGGCCGCCGGGAGCAAAAAACATATCTCCCGTGAAACCCCACTGTCACTACATCACACTCCTATGAATGAAGTCCAACTAGAGGTTGCAAAGGCTTACCCGAACGACTCGGGGCGTGGGATCGCACGGCTCGATCCTGACACCCTGTTACACCTCAAGCTCTCGCCGGGTGACATCATCGAGATCGAGGGTGCAGACACCACGGCCGCGAAAGTCTGGCGCGCCGACCGCCAGGACTGGAACACCGACACCGTCCGCATCGACGGGTTCACGCGTCAGAACGCGGACGTCGGCATCGGCGAACGCGTCGAGATCAGGAAGGCGGAAGCCAAGAAAGCGGAGAAGCTTGTGCTGGCGCCGCCGGAGGAGGCGAGCGTCCAGTTCGGCAGCGACGCCGCGGGCATGGTCAAACGCCAGATCCTGAAACGGCCGGTCGTCGATCGCGACATCGTCCCCGTGATGTCGAGCACGAACCACCCGTTCATGCGCTCGCCCGGGCAGGCGATCCCGCTGATCGCCGTCGAGACAGAGCCCGAGGGAGTCGTCCTCATCACCGAAGACACCGACGTCGAACTCCGCGAGGAGCCGATCGCCGGCCGAGATGGTCGAACTGCCGATGAAACACCCCCAGATCTTCAAGAAGCTCGGCATCGAGCCGCCACAGGGCGTGCTGTTACACGGCCCGCCTGGCACCGGCAAGACGCTGCTCGCCAAGGCCGTCGCCAACGAAACCTCCGCCAGCTTCTTCTCGATCGCGGGGCCGGAGATCATCTCGAAGTATTACGGCGAGTCCGAACAGCAGTTGCGCGAGATCTTCGAGGACGCGACCGAGGAGGCCCCCAGCATCATCTTCATCGACGAACTCGACTCGATCGCGCCCAAGCGCGAGGACGTCACCGGCGAGGTGGAGCGCCGCGTCGTCGCGCAGCTGCTGACGATGATGGACGGCCTGGAGTCCCGCGGCCAGGTGATCGTCATCGCGGCCACGAACCGCGTGGACAGCGTCGACCCGGCGCTTCGGCGCCCGGGCCGGTTCGACCGCGAGATCGAGATCGGTGTCCCCGACGAGACCGGCCGCCGCGAGATCCTCCAGATCCACACCCGCGGCATGCCGCTGTCGGACGACGTCAACCTCGGCAGACTGGCCGAGGAGACCCACGGGTTCGTCGGCGCCGACATCGAGAGCCTGACGAAGGAGGCGGCGATGAAGGCGCTCCGGCGGTACCTCCCGGAGATCGACCTCGACGAGGAGGACATCCCGCCCAGCCTCATCGACCGGATGATAATCAAACGCGACGACTTCCGTGGCGCGCTCAACGAGGTGAGTCCGAGCGCCATGCGCGAGGTGCTGGTCGAGTTGCCGAAGATCAACTGGGACCACGTCGGCGGCCTCGAAGACGCAAAAAAGGAGGTCCGCGAGAGCGTCGAGTGGCCGATGAACTCCCCCGAGAAGTTCGCGCGCATGGGGATCCAGCCACCGGCAGGCGTGTTGCTGTACGGGCCGCCCGGCACCGGGAAGACGCTGATGGCGAAAGCCGTCGCCAACGAGACTGACGCCAACTTCATCAGCGTCCGCGGGCCACAGCTGCTCTCGAAGTGGGTCGGCGAGTCGGAGAAAGCGATCCGCCAGACGTTCCGCAAGGCCCGGCAGGTCGCCCCGACGGTGATCTTCTTCGACGAACTCGACTCGCTGGCGCCCGGGCGCGGCGGCGACGTCGGGTCGAACGTCTCCGAACGCGTCGTCAACCAGCTGCTGACGGAGCTAGATGGCCTCGAAGAGATGGAGGACGTGATGGTGATCGGCGCCACCAACCGGCCGGACATGATCGACCCGGCGCTGATCCGCTCGGGCCGGTTCGACCGCCTGGTGATGATCGGCGAGCCCGACACCGAGGGGCGCGAGCAGATCCTCAAGATCCACACGGAGGACATGCCGCTCTCGCCTGACGTCAGCCTGCGCGAACTCGCCGAAGTGACCGAAGGGTACGTGGGCTCAGACCTGGAGTCGATCGCCCGCGAGGCCGCGATCCAGGCGCTCCGGCAGGACGAAGACGCCGAGATCGTCGAAATGCGGCACTTCCGCGAGGCGATGGAGGACGTGCGCCCGACGATCACCGACGACATCCGCGACTACTACGAGCGGATGGAAGAGGAGTTCCGCGGCAGCGGCCCCGAAGCGGACCGGACCCGCGGCGGCCGCATCGGCTTCCAGTAGCCGACCCTGTTTTTAGCTGTCCGCGCTTCTCGTGCACGTATTGACGCCGAGCATCGCGTTCAGGCCGCAGAAGCCGCTCACGGCGTTGAAGCCGAGGCCTGCCCCGGCGATCAGCGCGCCGGCGCCGAGCGCCTGACGGCCGTCCGTGAATACGAGCACACCGATGCCGAGGAAGACGACCGCGAGGATTGTCCGTGCAATGCGGTCGATACCACCGACGTTTCGTTGGAAGGTCATGCTGCTTAGTTGGACCGAAGCGGAATAATAGTTTGGCGAGCGACCGGACTGATAAAAGGTGACCACACAGGTCCGTCAGTGACCGGATTTGGGGCGTTCCCAAACTGTTTTGAACCCCATCTACCCTACGGATGCCTATGACAGTACGTGCAGGCGTCCTGGGCGCGACCGGCGCGGTCGGCCAGCGGTTGATCCAGCTGCTCGACCCGCACCCGTCATTCGAGATCGCTACGCTGACGGCGAGCGAATCGAGTGCGGGCGAGACGTACCGCGAGGCGGCGAAGTGGCGGATCAACACGCCGATCCCGGACGACGTCGCCGACATGACGGTCGGGGCGACGGAGCCGGCGTCGGTTCCGGACGGCGTCGATCTCATCTTCTCGTCGCTGCCGTCGAGCGTCGGCGAGGCGGTCGAGCCGGCATTCTGCGAGGCGGGGTACGTCGTCTCCTCGAACTCCTCGAACGCCCGCCAGGACGACGACGTCCCGCTCACCATCCCGGAGGTCAACGCCGACCACCTCGACCTGATCGAGGTACAGCGCGAACGCCGCGGCTGGGACGGCGCGCTGGTGAAGAACCCGAACTGCTCGACGATCACGATGGTGCCGCCGCTGGCTGCGCTCGACGAGGCGTTCGGGCTGGAGCAGGTGACCGTCGCAACGCTGCAGGCCGTCTCTGGCGCGGGCTACTCCGGGGTCACCTCGATGGAGATCATCGACAACACCATCCCGCACATCGGCGGCGAGGAAGCAAAGATGGAAACCGAGTCCCGGAAGCTGCTCGGCGAGTTCGACGGGACGGGCGTCACCTGGCACGGCGCCCGCGTCGACGCTTCCTGTAACCGGATCCCGACGCTGGACGGCCACCTCGAGAACGTCTGGGTCGACACCGAACAGGAGGTGTCAGTGACGGACGCGGCAGACGCCCTCCGCGAGTACCCCTCCCTCGCCCTCCACAGCTCGCCCGATCAGCTCATCCACGTCTTCGAGGAGCCCGACAGGCCTCAGCCCCGGCTGGACCGCGACCGCGAGAACGGGATGGCGATCGCGGTCGGCGGCATCCAGGAGACCGAGGGTGGCCTCCAGTTCAACTGCCTGGCGCACAACACGCTGCGGGGCGCAGCCGGTGCATCGGTGCTGAACGGCGAACTCCTGCTGCAGAGCGGCTACCTGGAGTGAGGGGCCGTCCGCGGGCGGAACTGCAGAGTATTTAACCTCCCGGGCCGATCCGACCGGTATGGAGCGAGTCGACGTCGCGATCGTGGGCGGCGGGCCTGCCGGAACGGCAGCCGCGTGGGAGGCCGCGCAGGCCGGCGCGTCCGCGCTCGTCATCGAGAAGGGCATCCCGAGGGCCGACCGCGAGGGGATGGGGCCGGACTCGACTGACGCCGCCGGACTGCTGGATTACTGGGTCGATCTGATGGGCTTTGGCCCCGAGGACATCCCCGACGAGGTGATCCTGCGGACGCTGGATGGAGCGGACTTCGTCGGCCCCTCCGCCAGCGTCTCGATTGACGGGACGGGCATCGAGTCGAGCTATCCGGCGTTCGGGCTGGCGTTCCACCGGGCGAAGTTCGACGACTGGCTCCGCGAGGAGGCAGAAGCAGCCGGTGCGACCTACCGCGTCGGCGACAGCGTCACCGGCGTCGACACGTCGCTGACGGGCGGACACTCGCATACGCTCTCGCTGTCGAACGGCGAGGAGGTCGAGGCGGAGTACCTGGTGCTCGCCGACGGCCCTCAGCGGACGGTGACGATCGAAGCGCTGGATCAGTTCACCGGCGATCGGTCGATGGCGTCCGTGCTCGACCCATCGCAGGTGAACCACATCGCCTACCAGGAACACCGGGACGTCCCGGCGGAGGTTTTCGAGCCCACGCGGATCAAGTTCTGGTGGGGACTCATGCCGGGCCACACCGCCTACCCGTGGGTGTTCCCGAACGACGACACCGTCGCGCGGATCGGGCTCACGATGCCGATCGGGCTGGACATCGACGAGTTCGACCGCGAGCACTGGGCGCTGTTGGGCGACGACGACGAGCGGATCCCGCAGGGCAAAGAGTACATCGAGCGCCTGCTCGAACGCGAGTACCCGGAGTACGACCTGGCTGACTTCCCGCTCGTCGAGGACCGGGGCAAGCGCGGCGGCACCGAGACGTACGCCATCTCCTCGACGCGACCGATCGAGTCGCCGACGGCCGCCGGCATCGCCGTCGTCGGCGGGGCGATGGGTGGCACCTCGGCGTTCCACGAGGGCGGCGACCACGTCGCGGTCCGGACGGGCCGGATCGCGGGCCGACTCGCCGGCCGGGAGCGACTGGCGGGGTACAACCAGGCCTGGCAGAACGTCCTCGGCGACGAGATTCTGCGCAACGTCACGATGGCGGAAGTCGTGCGGGAGTACACGCCCGCGGACTGGGACCGTGCGTTCGACGCCGCCGACAAGATGTTCAACCGCGGCGAACACTCGATGCTGGGGACGATCCGGGCAGGCATCCCCGGGCTGAAACTGCTGCTGGAGTACCACAGCAGGAAACGCGGGTTCACAAGCGGCGGCTACGTTCAGTTCGCGGAGTCGGAGTACGGCGTTTGAGCGCGGTCCGCGGACGAAAGAGCGGCCGTTTTATGTGTTCGACCGATAGGGTCGGCTGATGGACACGGGAGTGACGAGACGGGCGCTGCTGGGCTCCGTCGGCACCGCTGCCGTCGCGGCGGCGAGGGGGTCGGTTCCGACGGCCCGGGCACAGACGGGCGGCGAGTGGCCCACGTTCGCGTTCGACGCCGCTAACAGCGGCCACGCGCCCGACGCGCAGGGGCCGACAGAGGACGTCGGCGGCAACTGGCGGGTCGACCTCGGTCCAGGCGTGGCCTCCTCGCCTGCCCTCGTCGACGGGACAGTGTACGTCGGCAGCGACGACACGCACCTGTACGCGCTCGACGCGACCGACGGGAGCGAGCAGTGGCGCTTCGAAACGGGCGACCGCGTTACCTCGTCGCCGACCGTCGTCGACGGCACGGTGTACGTCGGCAGCAACGACGGGTCGGTGTACGCGGTCGACGCCGCCCAGGGCACCGAAGAGTGGAGCGTCGAGACTGGCGGACAGATCGCCGCATCGCCGACCGTCGTCGACGGCACGCTGTACATCGGCAGTCGGGACGACTCAGTGTACGCGCTGGACGCCGCCGACGGCACCGAGAAGTGGACGTTCGAGACGAGCAATGACGTCTCCGCGACGCCGGCGGTGGCCGACGGCACGGTGTACGTCGGGAGCGAAGACAGGCGCCTGTACGCACTCGACGCCGCGGACGGGAGCGAACAGTGGCGCTTCGAGACGCCGGCCCAGATCACCGGTGCACCGGCCGTCTCCGACGACGGCGGGACGGTGTACGTCGGGGAACTCGCCGGCAACCTGTTCGCGATCGACACCGAATCGGCGGAGGCCGACTGGGGGGTCAACACCGGCGGCGCGATCGTCGCCTCGCCCGCTGTCGACCTGGAGACGGTGTACGTCGGGTCCAGGAGCGGCACGCTGTACGCCTTCAGCGTGGCGGGCGGGGACGAACGCTGGTCGTTCGAAACCGGCATGCAGATCGTCGGGTCGCCCTCGGTGGCCGGCAGTGTCGTCTACGTCGGCAGCCAGAGCCGGGCCGTGTTCGGGCTGCTGACGACAGACGGGAGCCGCCTGTGGCAGTTCGACACGGAGGGGTTCGTCATGACGTCGCCGGCAATCGTCGACGGGACGGTGTTCGTCGGCGCCGGCGACGGCGCGTTCTACGCGCTCCAGGAAGGGGCGCGACTGCCGACGACGGAGACGCCGACGCCCGCCGGCGGGTCGGACGGCGGCTCGTCGTTGCTCTCGCTGCTGGTCCTCCCCGCTGCGATCGTCACGTTCGTCGCGTTCCTGGTGGGCACCGGCTACGTCGCCAAGCGTGCCGGCCTGTTCGAGCCGATCGAGCAGGCAGCTCCCGACCCGCCGGACTCCGGCGTCGGGGACGGGGAGAGTGATGGGAGCGGCGCCGGCGACTCGGGCGGCAGCGAAGGGCCGGCCGTCGGGGGCGAACTGTTCCCGGTCTGGGACGTCGTGATCGACGACGTGATCGGCCGGGCCGCGGAGTCGCGTCGGACCGCGACCGAGGACATACTGATCACCAAGCACGTCGACCCCGACACGCTGGCCCAGCCGATGGTCGCCTACGAGATCGAATCGCTGTGGGACGAGCCAGTGACGGTCCGGCTCTCCGAACCGCTTGCCGGGTCGGGGATCCCCGACGAGGCGATCGGACGGCTCGGCAAGGGCTGGCAGGTCCTCGACGGCCGGATCCTCTATGAAGTTGAGCTGGAACCGGAGGGGACCGCGCGGACGGTCGTCGCCCGGAGCGATCGCTCGCCCGACGAGATCGAGACACTGCTCGCAAAACCGCGCGTGACCGTCGAGCAGTAGCGGGAGGTGGATTTGAACTACGTCCAGACGTGCTCGCTTCGCTGCGCGCGTCTGCCCTCGTTCAAATCACCATGACCGATATTCGCCGCTCGCGGATTGCGAGCGCCAGAAGATAGCGGGAGGTGGATTTGAACCACGTCGACGTCGCTCCCGCAGGTCGCTCGTCGTCTCGTTCAAATCCAGACGTATTCTGCGACCGCTGCAGTCGCTCGACGATGAAACGTCTCGCTGAATTTTGCGGTCGCAAGAAGTAGCGGGAGGTGGATTTGAACCACCGGTCTGCGGGTTATGAGCCCGCCGGAATCTCCTGGCTATCCCATCCCGCTACACGTTCGTTGCTACGGTTCCCGTTTAAGGATTGTGTTTCCGCGCCCTCTGTGAGATTTACTCAGGAATCCGCGTGGACCTGCCACGTGAACAGACTCTCGAAGACGTAGTTGACGAGCATCCCCAGGGCGATGCCGCTCCCTTTCGCGACGAGCAGCCACGCGTCGACGCCGAACAGCGTGAGCGAGACAAACAACAGTCGGTAGATGATCACGAACACCAGAAACTGCGTGACGACGCCGCCGGAGCGGACCGCGTGAGACCTGGCGAGTCGTCCGACCCAGGACCGCCGATCCCCGTCGCCCTCGTCGGCGAACGTCCAGTTGTCGTTGATCAAGAACATGATCACGATCGCCGTCTCGATCCCGATCAGGACTGCTACCTCCTCCAGCAAGCCGACGATTTCGACGAGGAACACCAGCACGGCGGTATCGCAGGCGGCGCCGACGACGCCGACGGAGACGAACTTGCCGAACCGCAGCCGGGAGTTCAGCGCCGACAGGTAGCCGCCCGCCCCGTCGCCAGTCATTTCTCCTCGACGAGCGCGGTCGGTTCGTCACGCCGCTCGGCGATGGCCCCGTGCAGGCGACTGTTCCGCAGGCGCTTGGCCCGGTGGCGCGCGGATAACAGCGCCTGGCCCAGTTCCAGCGACGCCCGGACGGGCGAGACGGTCGACCCCGGCCGGTCGTACCACTGCACCGGCACCTCCTCGACGCGGAGGTCCAGCGCGCCGGCCATCGCGATCAGTTCGACGTCCCAGGCGAACCCCGGCTCGTAGAGGTGGTCGCGCACGCGGTCCCACCCCTCGGCGGTGATCGCCTTGGCGCCACACTGGTAGTCATAGAGGTCGGCGTCGAGCATCCGGCGGGCGAACCAGGCGAACGCGTCGCCGAGGTGCCGGCGGGTCCGCGTCTGGTGTGTCATCACCTCCGCGTCCGGGTGGCGCCGCGACCCCGCAGCGAGGTCCGCGCGCCCTGATTGCACCGGATCGATGACGTTCGTGAGTTCTGCTGCTGGCGTCGCGCCGTCGGCGTCGACGAACGCCAGCACGTCGGTATCGAGCGCCTCGAACCCGGCCGTGATCGCCGCACCCTTCCCGCGGCGCCGCGGGACCGTGTTGATCGCCGTCGCGACGTCCGCGAGCCGGTCCGCCTCGCCAGGTCGCGGGGCGTCATACTCGATCCGGATCACCGCCGGGTCGATCCGCCCCTCGATGGAGCGCAGGTACTCGCGCAGGCGGTCGACGTCCGCCCGGTACGCAGGAACGACCACTCCCACGGAACCACTCATTGAACGAAACCACTGCGTGCCGTCGATAAAAAGACCCTGTTTTCGGGGCGGCGTTCACAAGAGGTTTATTCGCGGCTTCCGGCAGTTCGGGTGATGGAGTTCGGCCTCGTCGTCCTCTGGATCGCCCTCTTTTTGCTCCTGGGGCTGGCGGCAACCCCTCTCGCTCGCCTGCTGTTCCCGGACCTCGCCTACGGCGGGTTCGCGATCCCCGTCGGACTGGCGGTGCTCCTCCTCGTCGGACACCTCGTCGGCTACGTCGCCTACGGGCTCCCGGCCGCAGTTGCGGGTGTCCTCGCCCTGCTGGGACTGTCGGGCCTTCGTGCTCGGATTCGGCCTCATCGTCCTGATCCGCGGGATCGACCCCGCGGCCGCGCCGCTGCCGGTGGCCGTCGGCGAAAAGTTCCTCGATTTCGGCCTGCTCGCAACCCTCGACCGGTCGTCGTCGCTCCCGCCGGAGTCGATGTGGTTCGCCGGCGAACCGATCACGTACCACTACGGCGGCCACCTCCTGACGTCGCTGCTGTCGTCGCTGACCGGCACCAGCCCCGCGTTCGCGTACAATCTCGGCCTCGCGGGGTTTTACGCGACGCTCGTGACCGCCGCCTACGGCCTCGCGGGCTCGATCGCAGCAACCTACAGGGTCCACGAGCGGTTCGCCGCCGGCCTCGCCGCGTTCTTCGTCGGACTGGCTGGCAACCTCGACACCGCCGTCCGTGTGCTGGCCTGGCTGCTCCCCGACGCGGTCACGTCGCGGTTCGTCGACGCCGTCGGTGCCGACCGGAGCCTCACTGCCTGGTATCCGCGGCAGTTCTCCTACTGGGACGCCAGCCGCGTCGTGCCGATCGACCCCACCGATCCGGAGACGAGGGAGGCCGCGACGGAGTTCCCGCTGTTCGGCTGGCTCAACGGCGACCTCCACGCGCACATGATGAGCCAGCCGTTCCTGTTGCTGGCCGCCGGGATCCTCCTCGCAGCGTCTGGGACCTGCCGACGGTGCTCGGACTGACGTTCCTGGCGGTGTTTTTCGCACCCTGGAACCCGGCAAGTCTGCTGCCGGCGCGCGTCGGTGACCGGTTGTCTGGCGGTCCGGTCGCCCGGCCCATCGAGGAGCTTCGTCGGTTCGGGCTGGGGCTCGGAACCCTGGTGTTCGTTGCGGCGGCGGGCGTCGTCTGGACGCTGCCGTTCTGGCCGACCTCGGTGTTCGGCGGGCCGGGACTGTCGATCGAGTACTGGGCGCCCTGGACCCCCGCGTGGCCGCTGGTGGTGGTCCACGGGATCTTCCTCGCGGGTATCGCCGTCTACCTCTCGCGGCGTCTGGCGACCGAGGACACGGGCCCGGCGCTCGTCCTCCTGATCGGGATCGGGATATTCGGCCTGGCCGCTGCCGTGGGCGTCCCCGCGCTGGCGGTGACTGTCCCGGTGATCCTGGCGTGCTGGTGGCTGTTCCGGCGGACGGTCGACCTCGGCTTCGAGGGGGTGTTGATCGTCGCCGGCGCGGGGCTCGTGTTGCTCGTGGAGCTGGTGACTCTGGAGACGACCCGGCCCGAGCGGTTCAACGTGATCTTCAAGCCGTACGTCCACGTCTGGCTGTTCTGGGCCGTCGCGTCGGCCGTCGTCCTGCCGCGGATCGCGTCGGGGTGGTCGGCGCCGGACCGGGGGCTCGACCGCCGCCGCCTCCGACTGACCGGAGCGGTTCTGGCTGCAGTCCTCGTCGTCGCGGCGGGGCTGTATCCCGGGTTCGCGCTGTACCACCACGTCGACGACGGCACCGAAACCACCGACGAGCTCGGAACGACCCTCGACGCGACGGCGTACCTGGAGGTCTACTACCCCGCCGAGGCGGAGGCGATCAGGTGGCTCGACGACGAGGTCGACGGCCAGCCCGCCATCGTGACGGACGCACCCGGCCACTACTGGTGGGCCTACGACCGCGACGGGAACGTCGGCGGAGCGAGCGCTCCGGCTAGCCTGACCGGTATCCCCACTGTCGCCGGGTGGTTCCATGAGGCACAGTACCGCGGCGAGGACGTGTTCGACGAACGCGTGGCCGACGTGCGGCGGATCTACACCGGCAACGCCAGCCAGCAGCGGGAGTTACTCGCGGAATACGATGTCCAGTACGTCTACGTCGGCCCTGCGGAACGCGAACGCTACACTGAGATCACCATCGGCGAGCACGAGGCCGTCTCCGTGGCGAACGAGTGGGAACGGGTGACCATCTACGAGGTCGATCAGGAACAGCTGTATAGCCGGACGAGATTCAAATCTCCACGTACTCACGTCCGACAGTATCAGGCTTTGGCCTGGAGGACCTCGATCTCCTCGGCGTCGACGGTTTCGACGTCGAGGAACATCGGGATGTACTCCCGCCGCTCGTAGACGGCTTCCTCGTCGGCCGGGCCGACCGTACACCACAGCTGGGGCCGGTCGGGGCCGTGCCAGTCGCCCTGCCGGTTGATCCCGAAACAGACCAGCTCCTCGCCCTCGTACTCGATGACGGCGCCGTTCCGGATCCCCGGATCGCCCCGGATGATCAGCTTCTGCATGCCCGACGGTTCGCCTGAACCGCCCTTAACGACTTCGGAGCGGCCGCGCGCTCGCGGGAGCGGAAGCTTTACACCCGACTCGACCCCCCTATACACATGGACGAGACAGTGCTGCTGGTCGGGGGTGGCGGCCGAGAGCACGCGATCGCCCGCTCGCTCGCCGATTCGGAGGCGTCGCTGTACGCCTGTGCTGGCAACCGCAATCCCGGTATCGCTCGCCTGGCCGACGGGTTCGAGACGCTGGAGGAGACGAATCCGACGGCCGTCCGCTCGTACGCCGAGGAAGTCGATGCGACGCTGGCTGTCGTCGGCCCGGAAGCGCCGCTCGAGGCTGGCGTCGCGGACGCGCTCGACGACGCCGGCGTCTACGCGTTCGGACCCCAGCAGGACGAGGCGCGCATCGAGACTGACAAAGCGTTCCAGCGGCGCTTCATGCGACAGCACGACATCCCGGGCTGTCCCGACTTCGAGACGTTCGACGACCGCGAAGCGGCCTGCGAGTATATCGATTCCTTCGATGGCGGTCTCGTGGTCAAACCGGCCGGCCTGACCGGCGGCAAAGGTGTCCGGGTCGTCGGTGACCAGGTGACCGAGAAGGAGGCCAAAGAGTACATCCGCGAGTCCGACTACGACAGGATCGTCCTCGAGGAACGGCTGATCGGCGAGGAGTTCACCGTCCAGGCGTTCGTCGCGAACGGACAGCTCCGCGTGACGCC
>PXSF01000048.1 GCA_003022845.1 Halobacteriales archaeon SW_10_66_29
GCTGGTGAGTGGACACGACCGTCGCTCATAAGTCGGCTCTATCGTTCAACCACTCCGCCGGGAGTAGGTACAGTGTACCGGTCTGATTTTCAGATGTATGTCCGACGCTGACGCAGGGGCCAACGACGACCCCAATATGACCACGATCAGCGGGTGAGCGAGACGTTGTTCAGCGCGGGCCGGCGCTGTGAGCCGTGCATCTCGAAGCCCTCGACCCAGTCGTACCAGTACAGTTCCTCGATCGGGTGCCACAGCGGGAGCATCGTCATGTCCTGCCAGTTGGCGCGTTCGATCTGGAGGTACGCCTCGTTGCGGGCCTGCTGGTCGCTGTCGCTCGGCGTCTGGTGTTGCTCGTAGCGCTCCCAGGCGTCGGTCGCCTGCTTTGCCGCCTCCGAGAGGCCCTCGTACTCGAAGTCGACTTCGGCACCCCAGCGGGACCAGGCGAACTGGTTCGGGTACGCGAACCGCAGCATCGCGTCGGCCTCGAGCCAGTTCAGGGCGTTCCAGACCAGGTAGATCGTGATCTCGCCCTCGAACGCCCGGCTCGTCAGCGTCGACGACGGCGCTTCCTCGATGCTGACGTCGATGTGGGCCGCCTCCGCCTGGTCCTGGATCAGGCTCGCGATGCTGGACCACTCGGAGGCCTGCCTGTCCGAGGGGTGCTGGATGGTCGTCTCGTACATGCTGTCCTCGCTGTACCCGGCCTCCTCCATGACCTGGCGGGCCGACTCGATGTCGGACTGGGCGTAGCCGTAGGGGTAGTCGTTCCGGGCCAGCTCGTGGTAGGCCTCCGGCCCGCCGGGGAAGCCGCTGGGCGGCGTCAGCAGGTACGCCGGCGTCCCCTGCCCACGGAGGGCAGTTTGCGTGATCGTCTCCTGGTTGACGAGGTAGGCGATCGCCTGCCGCGCGGGTTTGTCGACCCGCTGCGTGTTGAAGATCGCGTACTGGGTCCGTGGCAGGCTGGTCTCGCCGTAGTTGAGCGTCTCGTCGTTCGTGACCGGACCGTACGTCCCCTCCCGGCGGTCGCCGCCGAGCTCCTCCTCGACCGAGAGCAGTTCCGGGTCGAACTGCGACTGTGGCAGGTCGAAGATGTCGATGTTCCCCTCGTTGACCGCGGTGGTGTACACCGCGTTCGGGTCGCCGAGGATCTGCAGCCTGACGCCGTCGGCGTCCGCGACGGAGCCGTGGTAGTCCTCGAACCGTTCGAGGACGATCTCGTTGCCGCGGTCCCAGTTCGCGAGCCGGAACGGGCCGCTCCCCTGGAGGTGGCTGGTGAGCCACTCGTCGTAGTCGTACTCGCCCTCGTAGCCCTCGATGTCGCCGACGATCCCCTCGGGGATCACGGACAGCCGGGGATCGGCGAGGTTGCCCAGCGTCCCGTGGAACGGGGTTTCCAGCGTCATCTCGACGGTGTACTCGTCGACCGCTTCCAGCGCCAGCGAGCCGGGGACCGTCTCGTCGTCCTCGGTGACCTCGTGGTCGACCGACATCGGCCCCCTGACGATCCGGTTGGCGTGGCCGCGGTTGTTCGGGGACTCGGCGAGCCGCCGCCAGGAGTACACCACGTCGTCCGCGGTCATCTCGTCGCCGTTGTGTAGCGTGACCCCCTCCTGGAGCGTGAACGTGTACGTCAGGTAGTCGTCGGAGACCGTGTACTCTTCGGCCAGCAACCCGGTTACCGGCGGCGTTCCCTGCTCGTAGGCGAACAGCTGCTCGTGGGTCTGCCAGTTCGTCCACGCGTTGATCGGCCCCGCGACGCCGATCGGATCGGTCGTCTCCTGGGGGATCTGCACGAGCTGGATCTGCCCCCCCTCGGAGCTCCCATTGCCGTTGCCGTTCCCGTTCCCGTTCCCGTTCCCGTTGCCCTCGACGGGGTCCTCGTCGCTGCAGCCCGCGATGGCAGCAGTCCCTACCGCGCCGATCCCGGTCAGAAACGTCCGGCGGTCGATGTCGGGTGACATGCGACGTATAATAGATCGCGTACGTATAATTCTTCTCATAGTGATTATTGTGACTGTTTACCGGGTCGACCGCACGCAGTGCCGCGGTCGATCCCGGAACGACTCACAATAATCACTATCACCCGTCACGGCCGTGTGACCGACACACCGGCGTCGAACGTCGCGGAGACCGACGAATGGGCGCGAGAGTCCCGCGAGGGGACAAACGAACGTCTTTTTAGGCGCGGTGGCCGACAGTGGGGTATGGCGACGGAGACGAGCGACGGGGCCGACGCGGGCGGCGTATCCGACGCCGGCGGGAGTGCCGACGCCGGCGAGAGCGCCACGGACGAGGGGGTCGACCCGTACGTCCGGAGCATCACCGTGACGACCGTCGCGACGGTGCTCGGGATGGTCGCCGGGATCGTAGCCCATTTCGTCGCGACCGCACCCGACGACATCACCGGCGTGCTCGTGCTTGTGGCCGCGATCGTCCTGCAGTTCCCCATCTACCAGCTTTGCGGCATCGACACGAGTGATTTCGGGACGAAAGACCAGCTGTACGTCGGCTTCATGACGTTCACACTCTGGTTTGTCACCTGGGGCATCCTGATGACTGCAGGGGTGTGAGATGGCAGACGACAGCATCGCAGTCGTCGACCTGGAGCTGTGCCAGCCCGACAGGTGTAACTACGAGTGTGCGAACTTCTGCCCGCCCAACCGGACGGGCAAAGAGTGCATCATCACCCGCGAGGAACGCTTCGAGGACGACGAGCCCTACGCGGGCACCGACGACCAGATCTGGATCTCCGAGGAGATCTGCCTGGGCGAGTCCTGCGGCATCTGCGTCGAGAAGTGCCCGTTCGACGCGATCCAGATACTCAATCTCCCGCAGGAGCTCGACGAGGACCCGGTCCACCGCTACGGCGAGAACGCGTTCGCGCTGTACGGCCTCCCCGCACCCGAGGAGGGTCGCGTCACCGGCATCCTCGGTCCGAACGGGATCGGGAAGACGACGGCCGTCCAGATACTGGCGGACGAACTCGCGCCCAACCTCGGGGTGGTCGGCGAGGAGCCCGACTGGGAGCAGATCCTCGAGGCGTACCGCGGGACCGCGCTCCAGGAGTACCTGGCGGCGATGCGCGACGGCGACGTGACAGTGGCGCGCAAACCCCAGTACGTCGACCAGATTCCCGATCAGTTCGACGGGAAAACACGCGAACTGCTGGAGCGCACTGACGAGCGCGACGCGCTCTCGGAGCTGGTCGAGCGCCTGGGGATCGCGCCCGTGATCGACCAGCCGATCGACACGCTGTCGGGCGGCGAGCTCCAGCGGGTCGCGCTCGCGGCGACGCTGGCCCGGGACGCCGACTTCTACTTCCTCGACGAGATCACGCCGTATCTGGACATCAGCCAGCGGATGACCGTCGCCCGCCTCGTCCGGGAACTCGCCGAGGAGGAGGGGCGGTCGATGCTTGTCGTCGAGCACGACCTGGCGATCCTGGACCTGCTTGCGGACGCGATCCACGTCGGCTACGGCCAACCGGGCGCGTTCGGCATCATCACGCCGCCGAAGTCGGTCAAGGGTGGCATCAACGAGTACCTCTCGGGGTACCTCGAAAACGAGAACATGCGGATCCGCGAGACCGACATCGAGTTCGAGGAGCACGCCCCGCGGACGGCGACGGCCGGCGACGTCGTCGTCTCGTACCCCGCCCTCGAGAAGAGCTACGGCGAGGGCGAGTTCTCGCTGTCGGTCGATGCGGGCGAAATCCGCGAGAACGAGGTACTGGGCGTCGTCGGGCCGAACGGGATCGGGAAGTCGACGTTCGCCAAGCTGCTCGCGGGGCGGCTCGACCCCGACGAGGGCGCCGTCGCGGAGTCGCTGGACATCGCCTACAAGCCCCAGTACATCGAGATCGACCAGTCGATCCGCGTCGACGCCTTTCTCGCGTCGATCACCGACGACTTCGGCTCCTCGTACTGGACCACCGAAATCGCCCAGCCGCTACAGCTGGAGCGGGTGATGGAACAGCACCTCACGGACCTCTCGGGCGGCGAGCGCCAGCGGGTCGCTATCGCGGCCTGTCTCTCGAAGGACGCCGACCTGTACCTGCTGGACGAGCCCTCCGCACACCTGGACGTCGAGCAGCGGGTGCTCGCCACCTCCGCCATCCGGCGCTACGCCGAGAACCACGACGCGACGGCGATGGTGATCGACCACGACATCTACATGATCGACCTGCTCTCGGACCGGTTGCTGGTGTTCGACGGCGAGCCCGCCGAGCACGGCCACGCCGCGCCGCCACAGGGGATGCGCGAGGGGATGAACGAGTTTCTCTCGAACCTCGACATCACGTTCCGCCGCGACGAGCGGACCTCCCGGCCGCGGATCAACAAGCCCGGCAGCCAGCTCGACCGCGAGCAGAAAACCGCCGGCGAGTACTACTACGCGCCTTAGATTCGTTCGAGGGAATTCGTTCGAGGGAATATGTCAAATAAATGGAAAAGGTTGATAGTATCACTTACGTTAATAAGACTGGCCGTTTTAGAGTCACTGAACTAGAAATTAATGGCCATATTGCCATTTCAGTGAATGACGAACTAGTCTGGGAAGCCCCAATCTCGGTCTCAGACCATGTCGAACTCGTAATCAGTCAAGACGGTGAGGTAACTGTCACGGAAAGCACGGCGACATAATCAATCCGCGGGCGGCACCGGGTCGTCTACTCGTCGTCCTCGCCGCCGAGACGGCGCGAGAGCATGTAGCCCGCGCCGCCGATGGCCGTCAGCGCGCCGCCGATGCCGAAGCCCGGCCCGTCGTCGTCAGCCGAGTCGTCGTTCTCCGTTTCCGTCGGCGATTCGCCGCCGTTTTCGCCGCCGTTCTCCGTCCCGTTCTCGCTCCCATTCTCGCTCCCGTTCTCCATTCCGTTCCCGCCACCGTTGCCGTTCCCGTTCTCGCCACCGTTGCCGCTGCCGTTTTCGCCACCGTTGCTGCTGCCGTTCTCGCCGCCGTTCCCGCCTGTACCGAGCAGTTCGGCTGGCGAGTTGGTCAGGTCCGGCGGGTCGGGCTGTTCGCCCGCGCGGTCGGGGAACGTGAACAGCCTCCCCTGCAGCGGTTCCCGCCGGTCGCTCTCGGTCGGCGGGTTGGCGCTGCTGCCGATAAAGAACTCGCCGGGGGCGGCCGCCTGCGCGGTCCAGAAGCACGTCTCGGTCGGCTCGCGCCACCACGCGAGCTCCTGCGGGTTGGCGGGGTCGCTGACGTCGTGGATCTTGACGCCGCCGAAGTACCAGGAGGTGTACAGCCGGCCGTCGACGATGTCGCAGTTGTGGGATGTCGTGAAGTAGCCGCTCCGGTTCTGGTCGTGGGCCTCCGGCGGGTCGATTGTGGCGAGGTGTTCGGCGTTCTCCGTGTCGCTGACGTCGTACAGGTCGATGCCGCCGGCGCCACCCTCGCCCGACCCGGTCGACCAGGCCTCCTTCCCGACGACCAGCACGGTGCCGTCGTCGTTGACCTGGGCGTAGTGGGCGTTGCCGGGCGGGATGAACGATTCGAGGCGACTCTCGCTGCGCTCGATCCCGGTGAGTTCCTCGTGGGTGTAATCGCCCACGCGGTCGAGGAGTTCGGGGCTCTCCGGGTCGCTCACGTCGACGATGAAGGTGCCGGCGTCCCAGTACGGCAGGTACGCGATCCCATCCTGGACGTACGCGTCGTGGAGGATGCGCTGGCCGAGCGGCACGTCGGCCCACCGCTCATCGGCGTCGACGGGGGACCACCGCGCGACTTCCTCGGGATCGTCGTCGGTTACGTCGTACATCACCAGCGGGAACCGCCCCTCCTGCCTGATGAGGCCGCTGCCGACCAGGTAGACGATCCCGTCCTCGAAGTAGGAGTTGTGCGTGTTGAACAGGTCACCGACGCTGGCGACCTGCTGTGGGTCCGCGGGGTCGCTGACGTCGAACAACGCGAAGCCCTGCGCACTCCCCTCGGTCGGCTGGGCCGGGCCGGAGACGACCACCCGGTCCTCCCAGGGCCAGATGTCCCACAGCGTCTGGAGGGTCGCGGAGCCGCCGAGGTCGATCCCGCGACGCTCGGCGAGCACCTCGAGGGACCCAGGGTCCGAGATGTCGACGACCGCGAAGCCGTCGTTGGCGGCGACGTAGGCAATCTCGCCGTCGTGGTGGACGGCCGCGTCGCGGGCACCGTCGATCTCGACTGAATCCAGCGGTTCGAACGACTCGTCCTGTGATCCGGTTCCAGCGACAGCAGTGCCGGCCAGCGTCGGGAGGGCCACGGCGCCAGCACTCGCCTTCAGCAGGGTTCGTCGGCGCATGGTCGTAGAACGATTCGACGGGATAAGTATGCACGGAACTGTTTCGGGCCGAGAAATCCGTCCTGTCGCTCCCCGGCTCGATACGGGCTCGCGGGGCCTTACGCCGACACGCCGACGCCGGTGATCTCGAAGCGTGCGCCGCCCGCCTCACTCTCGGTGACCGCGATCGACCAGTCGTGGGCCTCGGCGATTTCTTTGACGATTGGGAGGCCGAACCCGGTGCCGTCCTCGCTGGTAGTGTACCCGGCGTCGACTCGCGCTCGAGGAGGCCGAGGTGGCCCTTGGCGACGTTCAGCGGGTTCCGGAGGTCGTGGCTGACGATGTTCGCGAACTCCGCAAGGCGCTCGTTCTGGCGGTGCCCGGTGACGTCGTGGTACACCTGGACCGATCCCCTGAACGACTCCTCGTAAGGTAACAGCGACGTGTAGGCCTGATGAAGCGCATCTCGCCGTCCGAGCGCGTTATTCGCCTGTTATCCGCGCTGACCGACTACCGAGTTCCATCAAGCGCGTCCAAAATAGCCTCCGCGCGGTCCGTCAGCTGATAGTATCGCCACCGACCATCTTTGCGTCGCTGGACCAATCCGACATCCCGTAGATCGGCGAGTGCATGACTGACGGCGCTTTGACTCAGACTGAGCAGAGGGGTGAGTTCACAAAAGCAAAGTTCCGAGTCCGCGGTTTGTAATACCCGAAGGATAGTGAACCGCGTTTCATCGCCCAGTTTCGACATTGTGCGAATATCTGCAGGATCGACCCGATCCTCGGCTTCGTGACGATAGGACTCCAGGGTAGACAACCGCTCCTCAAGATCGGCTTCACGGCATTCATCTAGTTCACTTTCGTTACATCCACAAGCAATCTCCTCTGCTACGAGTCTCTTGAGCTCTGTCGATGCCTGCATGTACCGAAAACTGAGGTGCGTAACGCATATTAGCTTTTGGGACTCCCCACTGCGGTGGTGTCTGGACAAAGAGTAACTCGTCATAGTGATTATTGTGAGTCGTTCCGGGATCGACCGCGCGACTGCGTGCGGTCAACCGGTAAACAGTTACAATAATCACTATCATACGGTCGTTCGTGACTATTTTCGGGACTGCCTCGTCACATCGGGCGTTTGACGGGCTGTGAGGCACGAACTGTGACACCGTAGCGGTAAAGAATCACGAACGACCGTATCAGAGGTTCGTTGTTCGGATCTGTGCCACGATTTAAATCGGTCGATACGCAGTACATATGCGTACATCGGTATAGCCAGAAGACATGTTATCACATATATAGCTTTTTGCCCAGGTGACGAGTGAGTTGCCTCATGGCTTCGAATGGCACGATTCGGATCGATTTCATCTGCGTTCGCAACGCTGGCCGCAGTCAGATGGCTGCTGCGCTCGCCGAGCAAATTCGTGACGAGCGAGACCTCGACGGAGTGGTCGAAATCCACTCCGCGGGCACGAATCCCGCTGACCACATCGACGGGACGGTCGTCGGCGTGATGGAGGAGATCAACATCGATATCTCGGATCGTCGCCCGAGATACGTCGTTCTGGACGATCTCAAGGACAGTCACTACCTCATCACGATGGGCTGTTCGATCACGGAGTTCAATCCAGCACAGTTCGGCGTCGAGTCCCGAACCTGGGAGTTGCGAGATCCCGAAGGCACCGATCCCGAAACGGTTCGGGAGATCCGCGATGAAATCGAAACCCGAGTCGAGCAGTTGTTCGACGAAATAGAGGCTACGGCCAACGACCGTACCACAGAGAAATCCCTTTCCGCACGCGTGCAATCTGCAGTCAAAGACGCACTCTCGTTTTAATAGAAACTGCTGGCGTTTTGGGTTGCATCGCCTCCTCCTGGTACTGGTGGCTGTACGTACGTGAACACTCGAAGTGAAAATCCAGGCGGAGAGGGTCTGTTTCCGCAGATAGACAGCTAGACGTGATTCAGTTACGCCATGCCGTCCCAACTCCCGTTGTTCGGGCCACAATACAGCCGATGGACTGTCCTGGCACAGTTCGATGCACGTCTCGATCAGCAGGTCCGACAACCGAGGAAAAGGCCTATCCCGCACAGCGACCACAGGGAGGATATGAGCGCGGACGCCCCCGACCTTGCATTCGACGAGCAGTCGTTCCTGCCGGCGGTCGCCCAGGACGCCGACTCCGGCGAGGTGCTGATGCTGGCGTACGTCACGCCCGAGGCAACGTCGAGGAGATCCGTGTCGACTGCGACGGCGACGCCCTCCTCTACCGGGTGGCCCAGGAGGGCGGCGCGTGTCATACCGGCTACGAATCGTGTTTCCACAGATCGATCGACGGCGACACCGTCGGCACGGAGGTGTTCGATCCCGACGATGTCTACGAATAGCGTCGAGAGCGGCCCCGTCGCGGAGCTCGACCAGCGCGAGCAGCGCCTCGAACGCGCCGAGGAGCGCGTCGCGGAGTTCGGCGAGGAGAAGCTCCAGCGGCTGGCGGGCGTCTACCACGAGTTCGTCGGCGTCCTCGACCGCTACGAGGACCAGGTTACCGACGACGGCGGCGACATCCAGACCAACATCGAGTTCCAGAGTCAGATCGCCGAGGTGAGCAAGCAGCTCTCCGATGACCTGCTGCTCTCGGAGACGTTCCGGGAGTGCGACGAGTACCTCCAGCAGAAGTGGTTCAGCGAGTCCGACTTCGAGCACGTCTACGAGCAGCTCGACCCGGTGTCGGACCTCGTCGGCCGCCTGGAGGAGCGCGACGCGGCACTGGAGGCGTACCGCGAGACCCGCCGGGACGTCCGGTACCGCATCCGCGAGCTCGACGAGGAGATCAACGAACTGGAGCGGCTCTCGCGGCTCGGCAACGCCGACCTCGACGCTCCGACCGAGCGGCTGTGCGAGCCGATCGAGGCGTACAACGACGCCGTGACCGGGGCGTTCGAGGCGTTCCGCCGGAGGGCGTCGGCCCGCGAGGTGCTCGCGTTCGTCGCAGCCATGGCGGACTACCCGCTGGTGCCGTTCGAGCACCCGCCCGAGGGGCTGCTGCGGTACGTCAGGGAACGCGAGCCGGGCAGTGAGACGATCAGCCAGCTGCTGGCGTACGCCGACTACTCCCGCTCGAAGCTCGACCACTACGTCGACGATCCGGGCGCGCTGAAAGGGACGATCGGCGGCAAGCAGACGTACCTCGAACGGCTGGACGCCGCCCCGCTGCGGATCGACTGGCCGCCGCCGGCCGCGACCGACCTGGAGTTCCGCTGCGGGGAGCTGACGGCGGCAGTCAACCGGTTCGCGCCCGACGCCGTCGAGCCGCTGCGCGACGTCGCGGCGCTGCCCCGGGAGAGGAACTACGAGCGCCTCCGCAACGCCGCACAAGCGCGCGAGGAACTGACCGACGTGGAGCGCGACCGCATCGCCACCGAGGACATCGAGGGTCAGCTCGAAGGGCTCCGCGAGGAACGCGAGCATCTGCAGGGGGCGCTGGACGAGTATCCCGAGCGGTAGCAGGCGGCCAGCGCCGTGACAGGCCGTCTCGTCGCTCT
>PXSF01000049.1 GCA_003022845.1 Halobacteriales archaeon SW_10_66_29
CGTCTGGACGGAGGGCACCAGACGGATCCACGAGGTCGAGGAGTCGTTCGAACCGACCGTCGAGACTGGCATCGAGTTCTGCCACCCAGAGGACAGGGAGCGCATCGAGACCGCGGTGAACCGCGCCATCGAGACGGGCGAACCGTACGACGTCGAGGCGCGGCTGCTCACCGCCGAGGGCAACGAGCGGTGGGTGCGGACGCGCGGGAAACCGATCGACGACGGGCCGGAGCCGACCGTCCGAGGCTTCATTCAGGACATCACGGAGCGAAAGGAGCGCGAGCGACGGCTCGAGGAGACAAACCAGCGGCTCAGGACGCTCGTCTCGAACGTGCCGCTCATCCTGTTCGTCCTGGACAGCAACGGGGTGTTCACCGTCTCGGAGGGGAAGGGCCTGGAGAACCTCGGACTGGCGCCCGGCGAGATCGTCGGCGAGTCGATCTTTGACGTTTACGAGGGCCGCAATCGGATCCTCGCGGACACCCGCCGGGCGCTGGACGGAGAGCAGGTCGAGACGGTCCACGAGATCGACGGGCGCGTGTTCGAAACGACCTACCAGCCCATCGTCAACGAGGAAACCGGCGACATCGAGCAGGTCATCGGCGTCGCCGTCGACGTCACCGAGCGCAGGGAGTACGGGGAGGCGCTGACCGCCCTCCACGACGCGACCGACGAGATCGTCGACGCCGACAGCGAGGACGCGGTGTACGAGATCCTGGTCGAGGCGGGCGAGCGGATTCTCGGGTTCGACCTGGTGGCCGTCGACGCCGCGACCGACGGCCACCTCGAACAGGTCGCCTGCAACTTCGACCCCGAGGAGTACCCCCACCACGAACGAACGTCGCTCGCGGACGACGACACGTTCGGGGTGCGCGCCTACAGGCAGGGCGAGACGATCGTCGTCGACGACATCGCGGAGTACGACATCACGCCGGCGGATCCGGCGTACCTGTCGGGACTCACGGTTCCGATCGGCGAGTACGGCGTCTTCCAGGGGATCTCGCCCGAAGCGGCGGCGTTCGACGAAACCGACAGGGAACTGGCGGAGATCCTGGTCGAACACGCCCGGGCGAAGCTCGGCCGGCTGGCCGACAGGCGCCGGCTCACCGAGCGCACCGCGACGCTGGAGCACAAGAACGAACGCCTCGAACAGTTCACGAGCTTCGTCAGCCACGACCTCCGGAACCCGCTGAACGTCGCCCAGCTCGAGCTCGAACTCGCCGCCAGGGAGTGTGACAGCGACCACCTCGACAGCGTCGCCGACTCGCACGACCGCATGGCGTCGCTGATCGACGACCTGCTGGTGTTCACCCGCAGCGACCGGACCGTGGAGTCGACGGAACCGATGTCGCTCGCGTCGGTCGCCGAGATGTCTTGGACGAGCGTCGACACCGCCGATGCGACGCTCGTGGTCGAAACCGACACCTGGATCGAGGCCGACCGCGGACGGCTCCAGCAGCTGTTCGAGAACCTGTTCCGGAACGCGGTCGAGCACGCCGGCCACGACGTGACGATCACCGTCGGGGGCACCGAGACCGGCTTTTTCGTCGCCGACGACGGCCCCGGCATCCCGGCCGAGGGGCGCGAGCAGGTGTTCGAGTCGGGGTACTCGACGAACCAGTCCGGGACCGGCCTGGGCCTGGCGATCGTCGCCGAGATCGTCGACGCACACGGCTGGGCGGTTCGGGCCACCGAAAGCGAGGACGGCGGCGCTCGCATCGAAGTCACGGGCATCGAGACTGGGCACGAGCCGTGAGGCCTGCGCTCTGTCGAGAAGAAAAACGTAAACCCCGCGGCCGTCGGGATACGGTATGGACGTATCAGAAGCGAGCGAGCGGAGCGAGGACGTCATCGACGAGGTGCTCGGCGCGGTCGTCGCCGAGCGCGAGTTCGTCGAGACAGTGCTCGTCGGCGTTCTCGCCCGCGGCCACGTGCTGCTCGAGGACGTCCCCGGCACCGGGAAGACTCTGACCGCGAGTTCGATTGCGACCGCCCTCGGACTCGACTTTTCGCGCATCCAGTTCACGCCCGACCTCCTCCCCGCAGACGTGACCGGCACCCACGTGTTCAACGAGCGCGACCGGAGCTTCGAGTTCAACGAGGGGCCGATCTTCGCGAACGTCGTCCTCGCGGACGAGATCAACCGCGCGCCGCCGAAGACCCAGGCCGCGCTGCTGGAGGCGATGCAGGAGGAGCAGGTCACCGTCGGCGGCGAGACCTACCAGCTCCCGGAGCCGTTTTTCGTCATCGCGACGCAGAACCCCGTCGAGCAGGAGGGGACGTTCGAACTGCCGGAAGCGCAGGTCGACCGCTTCCTCGTGAACTCCTCCATCGGCTACCCCGACGAGCGCGGCGAGATCGAACTGCTACACCGCCGGCGCGACCGCGACGTCCAGACCCCGACCGTCGAGCCGGTGCTGGACGAGGCGTCGGTCCGGGACCTCCGGCAGGTCTCCGAGGCCGTCCACGCCGACGACGACGTCGTCGAGTACATCGCGAAGCTCGGTCGCGCGACCCGCGAACGGCCGCGCGCCGACGTCGGCGTCTCCCCCCGTGGCGTCCAGAGCCTGTTCGAGGCGGCCCGGGCCCGCGCCGTTATCAAAGGCCGGGAGTACCTCACGCCCGACGACGTGAAGGCGGTCGTCGAGCCCGTGCTCGCCCACCGGATCGTCCTCACGCCGGAGGCCTCCATCGACAACGTCGACAAGGCCCGGATCGTCCGGGAGGCCGTCGACGAGGTGCCGGTGCCGACCGTCGAACTGGAAGCCGACTGATCGGCGCAGTCCTCGCCCGTGGTGTGCCGGTCGCCTACCGGCTGGACGTGGTGTTCGTCACCGTCGGGTTCGGGCTGGTCACCTACCTGTTCGTGATCCCGCCGGCGTTCCTGATGGGGAGCTGGGTCGCGGGCCGGACGGCCAGATCAGTCCGGCGCCTCGCGGGCGAGGTGGACGACGAGCGAGGTCGGCACGTTCAGCGACTCTCGGGAGTGATCTGCGGCCGCGACGAGCAGCCTTAACTGACGGGGCATCGAACCGGTGAGCCATGAGCCTCGAGAAGCCGGACCTGTCGGGCAGCACGGCCTTTATCACCGGAACGACGCGGGGGATCGGCAAGCGGATCGCGCTGGACCTCGCCGAGCAGGGGTGTAACGTCGTCTCGACGGGCAAGACCAGCGAGCACGACGACTACGGCGAGGACCGCGACCTGGAGGGCAGCATCGAACAGACCGCCCGCGAGGTCGAGGAGCGCGGCGCCGAGGCGCTGCCGATCAAACTCGACGTGCGCGACGCCGACACCGTCGAGGCGGCCGCTCAGGAGGCGATCGACGAGTTCGGCGAGGTCAACGTCGTCATCAACAACGCCAGCGCAATCCAGCTTATGACCGTCGAGGACATGCCGCCGAACCGCTTCGACCTGATGACCGACGTCAACGTCCGAGGGACGTATCTCACGTCCCGCGCCTTCATCGATCACCTGAAAGACGTCGACGACGCCTGGATTCTCACGAACGCCCCGAAGATCAAGATCGACCGCAGCCCCGGCAGCGCCCCCTACACCTGGTCGAAGCTCGGGATGTCGTTCGTCACGCTCTCGCTGGCCGACGAACTGAGCGGGTACGACGTCGGCTGTAACACGTTCTGGCCCGTCACGGCGATCGACACGCGGGCGACCCGCCACTTCGGGCTGGGGACCGAGGACGACTGGCGCACGCCGAAGATTGTCTCCGACACCGTCCTGGAGATCCTCAGCCGCGACCCCGCCGAGTTCACCGGCAACGCGGTGTACGACGAGGAACTGCTGCGGGAGGCCGGTCTGGCGGACTTCTCGGAGTACAACCTCACCGAGGGTGACCCCGCGCCGATGTCCGCGCAGATGACCGATCCCGAGTACGCGCGCCCCGAGTGATCCGGGAGGTGATTACCGCGACGTACTCGCCACTGCGACCGGCCGGGGACTGCCCGCCTCGGTCAGTCTCGCCGTCGCCGATGACGATATTCTCGACCTCCTGGGGCTCGATCATTACCGTTCACCTCGTCAGGGCGGGTGCCATCGACGGAGCCGCTCACCGTTCGCGTTCGACTTCCGACCGGATGCCCGCGCCGAGTGCGGAAGCGCCCAGCACGACGAGGAAAGCGCCCACCGTCCAGACCGCGCTGAACGGCTCGAACAGCGTCACGAGCCACAGTCCGGCGACCAGGGCGATGCCCCCCGCGACGATGGCGATAACGAACCGCTCCATCCGCCAGACGGCCTCCAGTGCCGGTTCGGTCGCCATGATTCGTAGTCCCAGTCCGGACTCGCTGGCTCAACGTATTAGTTTCTGCGGCGCCAAGTTCGGATATGGTTCCCCGCTTCGTCTACGACGACGACTGCGGGTTCTGCACCTGGTGGGCGGAGTTTTTCGCCGAGCACGCGAACCTCCGACTGGTCGGGTTCAGCGACATGGACGGCGAACTGCTGGACCGGCTGCCCGACGAGTACGAGGACTGCGCGCACCTGGTCACCGACGATGCGGTGTACTCCTGCGGTGCGGCCATCGAGGAGGCGCTAGCAATCTCTGATGTCGGCAGACCCGCCCGGCCCATCTTCGACGTGTTCGACGAATCGGAGACGTATGCGGACCTCCGGGAGCGGACGTACCGCGAGGTCGCCGACCGCCGCGCGCTCTGGGGACAGTACCTCTCCAGCGACGATCCGGAGTAGCCAGCGTTTCTATCGGCCGAACAGCGCCCGTCGCCGGAGGTCAGCGCCGGAGACTGGCTGGACGTACGTTCCGACGCGTTCCCGAGTCCACCACTCGCCAGTCTCGGCGCGCTCCCCGGGTGACGTGAACTCGTAGCGGTACCGGAGCACCCGGACCTGCTCGGGCGGCTCGTCGGGGAACGGATTCGTGTCGAGTAGCGAGAGCTTCTTCTCGTCGTTCTCGAGCGCGGCTTCGAGCAGGGCGAACAGCCAGCGCTGGCGGGGACCTGGCCGCGGACGCATCGACGCGAACCACAGCTGCCAGTCCAGCCGCAGGTGGTACGGGGCCCACTGCGGCGGCCGCTCGTCGGTCCGCACCGGCTGGCCCTTCGTCTCGTAGGTTTCCCAGTCGTCTTCCGCCGGATTCGACTCGCGGGTGCCCTGGATGACAAGCTGGTACCGACGCTTCGTGATCGACCCGAACGCACCGTACGTGTTGACGAGATTCAGCGGATCGAAGGCGGTGTTCATCACCTGCGACGGCGAGAGCATGTTCAGCACGGGCCTGATGCTCAGCGCGAGCACCAGCAGCGCGAGGGCAGCAGCGGCAATCTCCAGCGGGACGGGCGTCGCAGCGGGCTCCGGGGTTCCGACCGGCAGGACCGCCGCGATGACGCCGTCGCTGAACGTCGCGACCCCCTGGACGATCGTGAGCGCGTTCAGGAACGCGAAGTTCCCGGTCAGCGCGAGCCACAGCTGGAACCCGATCGTGAGGACGCCGGCGACGGCGGCGTACGGCTGGGGCGCGAAGTACAGGAACGGAACAGCGAGTTCGACGACGTGGTTGCCCAGCACCTCGACGCGGTGGAACGGCTTCGGGAGGTGGTGGGCGTACCAGCTCAGCGGGTTCGGCATCGGCTGGGTCTCGTAGTGGTAATCCAGACAGGTGAGCTCGCGCCAGCAGTCGTCGCCGCGGATCTTGATCAGGCCCGCGCCGAACATGTTGCGGAACAGCACCCACTTCAGCAGCCAGATCACCAGCACCGGCGGCCCGGTGTCGCCGGCGCCGAGGAAGATTGCGAGAAACCCGGTCTCCAGAAGCATCGACTCCCAGCCGTAGCCGTAGAACAGCTGGCCGGCGTTGACGAAGGAGAGGTACAGCGCCCACAGCAGCCCCCACAGGAGGATCGAGATGACGACGGGGTACGGCTCGGGCAACAGGTACGGGAGCCCCAGCAGCGCAGCGACCGAGAGGACGACCCCGGCGCCCGCAGTCAGGCCGATCACTCGATCAGACGGGTAAAGGTAAAACAGGCTGGGGCGGTCTTTGAACGACGCGCGCTCGACGTAGTTCTCGATGGGGAGGAGGCCGTCCTCGCCGGCCAGCGGCCGGAACTGGAACCACGCGACGAGAAACGCAGAGAGATAGATGATCGCCAGCGCCCGCTGGAACAGCAGGCGGACGAGCCAGTAGCTCTCGGCCGCCGGGAGCATGTTCGACTCTCCGGCAATGAGTCAAAAATAGCTAACGGGAATGCAGCCTCACTCGTGATTGTTCAGCCAGTTCTTGATCCAGATGAACTCCGTCTCCCCACAGGCACCGCACGACTCGGGGGCCTCGAATTTGGCCGGTGATACTTGAACTCGCTCGCCAGCATGAGCCACTTGACAGTTCGTGCAGACGTACTTCTCTACGACTGTCGAGGTACGAGCCATTGGTTCAGCCCCTCCCTCCACAGATATCGACGACGATGGACCCCTGCCGGTCGGTCGCAGTGACCCCTTTCGACGGTGCGTCCACCGCATTCCGCCGCGTCGATGTTCCGTTGTCTCTCCCAGCAGACGGGACACTTGCCGACTGATCTGTACCTCGGTTCCGATGGTTTGTGACAACCATATCTGGTCGTAGGAGGTCCGGGGTGATAAAATGTTGCTTTTCAAACATGTAATGGTATAGAGTTCCTGGTCCAGGTTTTCGATTCTGCAACGATCCACCGTTCCTGCAAAATCACCGAAATAGATTTAGCTACGTACTTGAATATGTGGATAGCAAATGGCGGACAAATCCTCGCATCAGTTTGTCGGTTCTTCGACGGTTCGGACGAACATCGTCAATCAGCTATCAGCAGGGGAGGCGCCGACAGACGAACTGATCGATGGACTCGACGGGAGCGAGTCCGCGGTGTACAATGCGCTCTCGGAGCTTAACGAGCGCGGGCTCGTCCGTGAAGTGGCGGACGGGTGGGGACTGACGGGGCACGGCCAGCTGGTTGCGCAGTCGGTCTCGCGCTGGCAGTCGATCGAAGAACTCGTCGAAACCGACCCCGAGTACTGGGAGACGTACCGGATCAACACGCTGCCACCGGAGTTCCAGCGGCGACTGCACGAGATCACACCGTACGAGATCGTCCGTGGCGTGCGCCCGAAGGTCAACAGAAACCACGAGGTGATTCGGGAACGGATGCAAACCGTCGACTCCTGTCGACTCATCTCGCCGATCTACCTCCCCGAGAACGACCCGTTTATCCCGGACAGCCCGGAGACGAAGATGCTGTTAACCCGTGGCGTTGTCGATGGCGTCCTCGCCAACGAGGACCGCGATATTTTCGAGGTTCACCCCGAATCCCAGGTCAGGCTGGCACCCGTCGAATTCGGTCTCAACTACGGTGAGTCGTACATGTGTCTCGTCTTGCCCAACCTCGAAGACCCGCGCAAGCTGTTCGCGTCGCTGTGGGCCGACGCCGAACCGATGGAGGCGTACCTCCGGGAGCTCGGGATCTCGATCCCCGAGTGACATGCGCCCAGGAATTTCAGGCCACTGGCTGCGGACCATGTGATCGATTCGATGACATGTGTTGGGACAGGACAGCCTGTTCAACCCGCTCACGTGACCTCTATGGCCTGCTCGATCCGCTCGATGACCGCACCGACCAGATCGTCCACGTCGTCGCTCTCGGCGTACACCCGGATGTACGGCTCCGTCCCACTGGGCCGAACGAGCGTCCACTCGCTGCCGTCGAACTCCAGGCGGACGCCGTACTCCATGTCGACTGACGCCTCCGGGAACGCTTCCGGGAGCGTTCGCTCCAGGTGCGCCATGGCCGGCTCCTTCTTCTCCTCGGGGCAGGGGACGCTCTTCTTCCGGTACGGTCGCTCCGTGACGCGATCGCGCAGCGTCGAGAGCCCCTCCTCGGCGACCAGGCGCGTGAACACGGCCGCGGAGGCGACGCCGTCGATCCACCCGCCGAACGCGGGGTGGATGTGCTTCCAGGGTTCGGCGGCGAACACGACGGTCGTCTCCTCGGTCCCGTCCGCTCGCGCGCTAGCGATGCCCTCGTGGAGCGCGCCAAGGCGCACGCGCTCGACGCGGCCGCCCGCCGCCCGGACGCGCTGGTCGATCCGGCCGGAGGCGTTCGGCGTCGTGACGACCACCGGGTCGCCCGCCGCCGACTTGCGGACGTAGTGCCCGGCGACGAGTGCGAGGATGGTGTCCTCGTGGACGACATCGCCCTCGCCGTCGACGATCACGATGCGGTCGGCGTCGCCGTCGTGGCCGATGCCGAATCTGGCGGGACCATCGGCCACAAACTCCCTGAGGTCCGTCAGGCTCTCGGCGGTCGGTTTGCTCTCCCTCGCGGTGAACTGCCCGTCGACGTTCGCGTTCAGCGCGACGACGTTCGCACCGAGTTCACGCAGCACCTGTGGCGTCGCCAGGCTCGCCATCCCGTTGCCGCAGTCGACGGCGACCGTCATGCCCTCTGGGGATGCGCCGTGCTCGGCGGCGTACGACGCGACTGCTCCCCGATACGTCGACAGCGGTGAGACAGTCTCGGTCGTCGCCCACTCGTCCCAGTTGGTGGGCGCGACGTCGTCGGCGACGCGCCCCTCGACACGGCGTTCGCGCTCCCGGTCGAACTCCTGTCCGTCGACGAACAGCTTGATGCCGTTGTCCTCCGGCGGATTGTGGCTGGCCGTCAGCATGATGCCGTACCGGCCCTGCGAGGCGAACGCGAGCGCCGGCGTGGGGAGCTTGCCGGCACGGCGCACGTCGGCCCCGGCGCTGGTCAGCCCTGCCTCCACTGCGGCGGCGAGTGACTCGCCCGTGTCCCGGCCGTCGCGGCCCACCACTACCTCGTCGGCGTCGACGCCGGCGGCCCGGCCGACCGACAGCGCCAGCTCCGGCGTGATGCTGGCCACGGGCCCGCGGATTCCGGCCGTCCCGAACAGGTCCATGTCCCCCTTTCACCGCCGGACCATATGATCCTGGCGGACTGTCAGGGTCGATACTCGTTGATATCGTTCCCTGGCGTGTCACAGAGTCACGTCCGGGTGTATAGTCACGAACGACCGTATCATACGTCGAGGTCGTCGAGGTCGTAGTCGTCGATTTCGACGCCTTCCTCGGTGACCTCGGCGACGAAGATGCCGTTGCCGGAGCCGGTGTCGCGCTCGGCGGCCGCCTTGATACCGGCGCCGGCGACCTGCTGGGCCTCCTCCAGGGACATGTCCTCCTCGTAGCGGTCCTCCAGCGTGCCGTAGGCGACGGTCAGCCCGGAGCCGGTGACGGTGTAGTCGTCCTTCATCACGCCGCCGGCAGGGTCGATGTTGTAGACGTGGGTCCCCTCGTCGTCGACGCCGCCGAGGATCGGGGTGATGGCGATGAACGGGCCGCCGCGCGCGAAGTTGCCAGCGAGCGTCGCCAGCGCCTGCATGCTCATCTCTTTTCCGCGGCGGGCCTCGTAGAGGTTGACCTCCGCGCGCAGCGTCCGGATGAACGACTGGGCACCGCCGACCGATCCCACGAGGGTCAGCACCGCCGTGGGGTGGATCTGCTCGACCTTCTGGACGTTCTTGTTCGAGACGAACCGCCCGCCGAGGCTGGCGCGCTTGTCGGTCGCGACAATGACGCCGTCCTCTGTGGCGATGCCGATGGTCGTCGTCCCGGTCTTGTTGACGGCCTCCTCGTCCCGGTTCCCGTCGGGGAGCGACCCCAGTTCCGGCTCGTAGGGATTGGTGTCGAATCGGCCGGAAAACTGGTCGGGATGCTGCGAGAACTCGGAGCCCAGAGTTGGATCCTGCATACCCCGGCCTACTAGCTCGTCGCCTAATAAACTACTCGTTCGGGAGAATGGCCCCGGCTTCTCCGCGTCAGGCAGGCTGGGTCTGTTCGTAACGCTCTTTCAGTCCGAGTATCGCCCGGTCGACGGGGAGCTGCACGCCGAACCGTCGGGTCAGTAGTGCGAGTGGCAGCAGCGCGATGCCGGCCACGAGCGTGAGCTGATACAGCGCGAACAGCGTTGCGCGGTGCAAGCGGCCCATGATGCCTCACCAGCCTCTCGGTTGGTCACTGTATATAAACTTTCAGGGTCGATCGTGCATTATTTGTCATGATAAAGATCGGGATCGGGGCGCTCAAGTCTTGCGGTTTCCGGTTTGGGCGATCTGTCGCTCGCCAGCGGCCGGGATCTACCGATATGCACATACGAGAGCGGTTGGAGACGGTCCCAGTGTCTGTAACTTATGGAAATGATCCGCGTGACGTGCGGCGTGACCCCATTTTTCAGGTCAGCGGGAAACCTGCCACGCCGGGCTTCTCGGGGAAATCAAAAGAACCGAATAGGTGCCCCAACAGAGTTCACGTATGAACTACCGAGTCGTGCTGGAAGCGGCCTGGTTGGTCCACGACGTGAACAACGTCGACGACGCGATCGGCGTGGCTGTCAGCGAGGCGGGGAAGCGGCTCAATCAGGAAGACATGGATTACGTGGAAGTCGAAGTCGGGTTCACGGACTGCCCAGCCTGCGGCGAACCGTTCGACTCGGCCTTCATCGCTGCCGACACGTCGCTGGTTGGCCTGATGCTCGAGATGAAAGTGTTCAACGCCGAGAGCGCCGATCGACACCGTCGAGTTCGACGACGGCTCCGAAGACAGCAGCGAGTAACTGCCCGACTCCCCGCCCTGGAGGAGGGCCGACTGCTCCAGGAATCCACCGAGTCGAAGGGGGTACGACTGTCGGTAGTTTTTTGTATTACTTCGAGTTATGTCGAACCATGGAGCTACCGACACCCGAGGATCTCCGCCAGCGGCGGACGGATCTCGGGCTCACGCAGAGCGAACTCGCCGAGCAGGCGGACGTCTCCCAGCCGTTGATCGCACGGATCGAGGGCGGCGACGTCGATCCGCGCCTCTCGACGCTGCGGCGGATCGTCAACGCACTCCAGGAGGCCGAGGGCGGCCTGTTGCGGGCGGAGGATCTGATGAACACGCCGATCGTCAGCGTGCCGCCGGACGCCAGCGTGCGCGAGGCCACCGAGGTGATGGACGAGAAGGGCTACTCCCAGATCCCGGTCGTTCGAGACGGGTCGCCCCAGGGGTTGATCGGCACCTCGGACATCCGCCAGCGCTCGGAGGAGAACGTCGGGGACCTACCCGTGGCCGAGGTGATGCACGAGTCGATCAGCATCGTCGAACCGGACGCGACGATCGACACCGTTGACGCCCACCTCGACCACAACGATGCCGTGCTGGTGGTCGAGGACGGCCGCACTGTCGGGATCATCACCGAGGCCGACATCGCCCGCCACATCTCCTGAACGCGCTCTCTCATAATCAGTATCAGTCTGCCGGCCCGTCCGCGTCGACAGCGTCGGGCAGCGAGAACTCGTGGGTCATGACCTCGCCGTCAGCGTCCCGGCCGAGCGCGACAATCCGTTCTGGCGTCTCGACAAGCACCGCCTCACCGCCGTCCTTGCGCCGGTTTTTCCGGATGACGTTCTCGCAGATGACGTTCCCCTCCCGGACCGGGTACCGCTGAACAGTGTGACCGACGACCTGCGGCGGTGCCTCCACGGGCATGTACTCGAAGTCGAGCCAGGCGATGCCAGCGTCCGGGCCGCGCCCGGTGTGGCCGTCGAACCCGAACACGGCAGGGTAGGCGTCCGTGATCGACGACTGGACGTCGGCGTCCTCGCCGGTGCCGACCGCTTCCCGGAGGTCGTCTGCAGCGGCCGCGAGGTCGTCGTTCACTGCCCCTGGGTCGTACTGTTCGGGCCGGCCGGCGTGCGCGTAGACGAAGTTGTATCCATCGTACGCAGCGACGACGTGACCGTCCCCGATCACCTGAAGGAGCTGTCTCCGGTCCTCGGGCGTCCGCTCGGCGGAGTACCAGTCTTCCCAGCCGTAGACGTCCGGCGTCAGCATCCCGAGTTCGTGGTTGCCGACGGTGATCCGGACGTGTCCCGGCGGCGCCTGGCGGGCGAGGCGTGCGGCCATCTCGACGACCTGCTGGCTGTGTGCGCCCCGGTCGACGAGGTCGCCGTTGAACACCAGCACGTACGCCTCGCCACCGGCCCACTGCAGGCGGCGGGCGGCGTCCGTCTCGACGACCGGCTCGTACTCGGGGTGGTCCGACAGCGTCAGCAGCGCGCTCCGCGCCGACCGGAGGTTGCCGTGGATGTCGCTGACGCTGACGATGGCCGGCGGCGCGTCCGTCTCCAGCGCGGCGACGCCGTCCCGCTGTGGGGGCAACACGGGGTCGCAGTCCAGTTGATCTAGCACCTGAGCTCCTCCGCCTACTCTATCCCCCGTAACAGGGCCACCACACATATACGCAACGGGAGGACCCCGAAGTTGGGTTGGGGCTTGATCCGGCAACTCGTTGCGACCGGTCTCTCCGCTACGCTGCTGTCAGTTCGACAGAACAGGTCCCGGGCGGTCGACGCTTATACTGTCGGACGTGATTTGCCTACGTCATCTCGACACAACTCGGGACTGTCAGGGTCGATACTCGTTGATATCGTGTCCTGACATCTAACAGAGTCACGTCCGACAGTATTAGTCCGACTGAATCTCCTGGAACTGGTCGAGGAGCTCTTCCGTGGATTCGCCGCCTTCGTACTCGACGCTTCCCTCGTACACCGTCCGCTCGTCGTCGAAACTGGCGTCCACTTCGCTGTTTTTGCGCTCTCGGCGCTCATGCTCCTCTTCGTCGTATGCTCCCATCGACATTGTGTGACACACTCAAGCTATGTCGTTAATGATTATCAATGTAACGGTCACTGCACGACGAATTGACGATAGTTCGTGAAACTACCGAGGATACGAAAACATATCGTGATCTCAGCGGTGCAGAAGTAGGTGAATACAAACTATTCCACGGAGAAATGGAAGGATCTTCGGGCCTGGAGAACGAGTCAGCACTCGACCTCAGTACGAGCGTTCCTTGGGCTCGTAGGTCTGATCGTGGCCCTCGAGCACGACCGGCTTGTAGTAGAGGCGGGGCGTGCCGTCCTCCCAGGCGAGCATCGTGTGTTTGAGCCACTCGTCGTCGCGGCGCTCCTGGTACTGCTGGCGCCAGTGGGCACCCCTGAACTCCTCGCGGGCGAGCGCGCCGATGGTGATGGCCTCGGCGCAGTCGATGACGTTGCGCGTCTCGATGGTGTGGATGAGGTCCGTGTTGTACGTCCGGGATGGGTCGGCGACGCCGACGTGTTTGTACTGTTCGCGGGCCTCGCGGATGTCCCGCAGCGCCTGCTTGAGGTTCCCCTCCTCGCGGAACACGTTGACGTTCTCGGTCATCGTCTCCTGGACTTTCGCCCGGACGTCGGCGTGGTTGATCCCGTCGCGCTCCAGCAGCGTGTCGACGCGGTCTCGTTCGGCCTCGATGGCCCGCTCGAGCACCTCCTCGGGGATGGCGACGGCGCCGCCGTCGGATCTGGTCCGACGTGCTCGCGAATCGTCGGCTTCGCGGCCGCCGTCGGCCGCAACGGGATCGCTCCCGTCCCCAACTATGCCGGGTTCGACCGGCAGGTCGATGTCGCCGGCCTCACTCTCGGCGGAGGGACCGGTCGGGATCTCGGGCTCGTCCATCTCCGCACCGGCGGCGTGCCGGCCCGCTCTGGCGCCGAACACCAGCAGTTCCGGCAGCGCGTTGCCGCCGAGGCGGTTGGCGCCGTGGAGGCTGACGCAGGCGCACTCGCCGGCGGCGTAGAGGCCGTCGATGCAGCTCTCGCCGTGCTCGTTGACCTCGATGCCGCCCATCTGGTAGTGCTGGCCGGGCTTGACTGGCATCGGCTCTTCGAGGCCGTCGACGCCCTCGAAGTCCTCCGCGAGGTGGAGGATGTTCTCCAGCCTGTCCAGGATGCGCTCCTCGCCGAGGTGGCGCATGTCGAGGTGGACGTACTCGTCCTCGATCCCCCGTCCCTCGTTGACCTGGGTCAGTTCCGCCCGGGAGACCACGTCGCGGGAGGCGAGTTCGCCCTCGTTGTTGGCGTAGCCGTACTCGAACATGAACCGCTCCTCGGCCTCGTTGTAGAGGATGCCACCCTCCCCGCGGACGCCCTCAGAGATCAGGACGCCCGTCGACGGCAGCGTCGTCGGGTGGAACTGGACGAACTCCATGTCCTCCATCGGCGCGCCCGCCCGGTAGGCCATCGCCTGGCCGTCGCCGGTGTTGGCGATGGCGTTGGTCGTGTGGTCGAACGCCTGGCCGAGCCCGCCGGTCGCAAGGATGACGCCGTTTCGGGCGTAGAACCCGTCGATCTCGCCGGTCTTGATCTCGTAGCCGACGACGCCGTGGCACTCACGCCCCTCGGGGTCGTCGTGGTCGGTGACCGCGACGCGGGTGACGAACCACTCCTCGTACACCTCGATGCCGCGCTTGACCACCTGCTCGTACATCGTGTGCAGCAGGTGGTGGCCGGTCTCCGCCCCTGCATAGGTCGTCCGCGGGTGCGAGAGGCCGCCGAACGGCCGCTGGGAGACTTTTCCGTCCTCCTCGCGGGAGAACGGCATGCCCCAGTGTTCGAGCTGGATCACCTCGTTGGGTGCCTCCTTGGCGAACGTGTCCACCGCAGGGGCGTCCCCGCGCCACGTCGGCGCCGTGTTCGTGTGCCGCGATCGCTGCCCGGAGGCCGGCGCCGCCGGCGCCGACCACGATGACGTCGTGTTCGTGCATAGTTACCAAAATTTGAGGTTGCTCTTGATCGCTTCCCGCTTGAGTTCCTGAATGTGCTCGGTCAGTGGGATGTCCTTCGGACACACCTCCGTACAGGAGAACTGCGTCTGACACCGCCAGACCCCGTGCTCCTGCTCGACGATCCGGAGCCGCTCTTCTTTGCGGGACTCGCCCTCCCGCTCGTCCATCGCGAACCGGTAGGCCTTGTTGATCGCCGCCGGCCCGAGGTACTTGTTGTCACCGGCCGCGATGTTACACGAGGACATGCAGGCGCCACACCAGATGCACCGCGTCGAGAGCTTGATCTTCTCGCGGTTCTCCGGCGACTGGCGCTGCTCCTCCAGTTCGCCGTCCGGCGTCTCGTCGGGATCGAAGTACGGCTCGACGGCGTGCATCTGCTCGTAGAAGTGCTCCATGTCCACGACCAGGTCCTTGACGACATCCTGGTGTGGCAGCGGCTCGATCCGGACCGGCCACTCCAGGTCGCCCATCTGTGTCTTGCAACCCAGGCGCTGCCGGCCGTTGACGAACAGCGCGTCCGACCCGCAGACGGCCTGCCGGCAGGAGTGCCGGAACGTCAGCGACGAGTCGTACACGTCACGGGCGTAGATCAGCGCATCCAGCACCGTCATCCCCTTGTGGTACGGCACGGTGAACGAGTCGAACCGCGGCTCCTCTTTGTCCGCGACCTCGGGGTCGTACCGGAACACCTTCAGTTCGACCGTCTCCTCGGCCTCGTCGAGCGCGTCCTCGACTTCCTGCTCGCGCTGGGCCGCGCGCTCGCGTTTGACCGCGCGACGGCGCTCGCCCGGCGACTCCTGCTCCGGTTCGGTTTCGACCTCTTCCTCCGTCTCCCGTTGTTCTTCGATTTGCGTACTCATGTGAATACTCAGAGAACTCCGCTCATAGCCAGTGCGACTCTCGTGCCCTGCAGGATCAGCAGGAGGCTGGCGATCGTCAGCACGGCGGCGACGACCTTCTTCTGGGTGCCGTCCAGCCCCTGGTTGACCAGGGCGTTGTACACGCCGTTGACGCCGTGGAACGTCGCCGTCACGAGGAACGTCCACATCAGCGAGAAGTAGCCGACGTTCTCCATCCGCGCCTGCGTCCCGGCGAACTCGATCTCGGCGGCGTGGTTGACGAAGTGCAGCAGGACGAAGTGGAACGCCAGCACGCCGATCAGGAACACGGCGGTGATCCGCTGGAGGAACCACCGTTTGCCGCCGCGTTCGAACGAGGAGTAGTGGTCCGCCATCAGAGCGCACCTCCCAGGAACGTCGGGATGCTCGCGACGGTGATCGCCGCCGTCAGCACCAGCGAGGCGTAGAAGCTCTTGTCCTGTGCCGTCAGGCCGAGCCCCAGGTCCACGAACAGCAGCCGGATGCCGTTGAGGATGTGAAACACCGCCACGGCCAGCAGTCCGATCTCCAGGAACCGGACGATCAGCAGTGCTTCGAGGCCCTGCAGCGTCGCCGTGTACATCTCCGCCCCCTGCGTCGACGTGCTGAGGACGGCGATGTGCGTGAACAGGTAGCCGACCAGTATCCAGCCGGTGAACTTGTGGAGGATCCAGGCCCACATCCCGGCCGAGAACTCCCGCCATCGCCCGAAGCTCTCGACAGTGCCTCGGTCGTAGCTCTGGCTCATATAGTTGGAGCGTAGGATTGCGCACAAATAGTAGTTTCCACAACGTGGCGCGCTTACCGCAAAAAACCAATCAACTGGCCGTGACGTTGCAGGATCGGGCCGCGCCTCATACTACCGGACGTGATTCCGTTCCCACCCGGATAGCGCTCAGCAGCTGATAGTGGTTGTTGTGATTATTTTCAGAGTGCCCCAGAAAAACAGGTGTTTCGGGGCTTGAAATAGCCGATATACTGTCGTGACACTGGACAGAGTCACGTCTGGCTGTATAGTCACGTCCGGCAGTATCACCTGCGTTCAGGGCTCTGCGACGACGACCAGCCGGGGTGACTCCCGGTCAAGCGATTCGCCGTCGAGGCCGTCGTACAGCGACACCTCGCCGAACCCGGCGCGCTCGAGCAGGCGCCGCAACTCCGCCGGGGCGTACAGCCGCAGGTCCCACGAGATGGTGCCGAGGAACTCGTAGTCCTCCGGTGCCCCTGTCTCGGAGTCCCAATCTGCCGCTGTCTCCACGTCTGACCCGTCCTGTGGCCGGAACAGCCGGAGCTCCGTCTCCATCCGGCCGGTCTCGGGGGTGTACTCCTGTTTTTCGACGTAGAGCAGGCCGTCGTCCTCCTGTGCGCTGGATGCCCGAAAGTCGGCCAGCACGGATTCCTTGTTGACCAGTTCCATAACGAGCGCTCCGTCGTCGGCGACGCGCTCGCGGAACCCGGCCGCGACGGCCTCGTTGGTCTCGTCGTCGAAGTAGCCGAACGCCGTCCACATGTTGGTGACGAGGTCGTAACGCCCCTCCATGTCGGCCAGATTCCGCATGTCAGCCACCTCGAAAGTTACGCGATCATCGACGCCAGCCTCGCGCACTCGCTCGCGGGCTGCGTCGACGTACGCGGGCGAGATGTCGATCCCGTGGACGCCGACCCCGGCCCCGCCGAGTTCGACCGCGTGGCGGCCGATGCCACAGGCCACGTCGAGGGCCTCGCTCGGCTCGACGCCGTGGGCCGAGAGCAGGTCGAGCAGCCGGTCGACCTCTTCGCCGGTGCGTTCGAGGCGGTGGCGCATCGTGATCTCGAACACCTCCGGATCCTCGACGAACAGTTCCTCGGTCCAGTGACTCATGTGAAAACCGTCTCCGCCCCGGTCCCTAATGCTACCGCTTTCCCCTACTCGCCTGCTTCGTACGTTGCTTCGGCGGAGTGACGGATTCGGCGTGGCCGGGCCCCTTATTACACTGGCCCTCCTGGAGTGCGTACGATGAACCCGTTCGAGAAGCTCGGCCGCAGCGCCCAGCGGCTCAAGCACAAAGCCGTCGGACCGAGCGACGACGACGTCGTCTACGTCTGTAAAGACTGCGAGGCCCAGTTCACCGAGGAGTCGCCCGAGTGCCCCAGCTGCGAATCGACCGACATCGTCGCCGTCGAACCGTAACGCCGACGCTACCGGTCGAATCCGTCTTCGTCGACCTCGTAGGTGATCGTCAGCCTGCCCGGCGCGTGTTCCTTCGAGGCCTCTTCGAGCGACTTGAACGACTCCAGCAGCTCGTCGGCGTCCGTCGATTTCGACCGGACCGTTCTGGATTCCTCGCGGACCGTGTTGTACGTCTGCTCGAGGATCTTCCGCACCGCGTACGCGTCGGTCTTCGATTCGATCTCGAAGGTCGCTTCGTGAGTAGTCACGTCCACGCCGAGGGTCTCCAGCGGGTTAAAAACAGCCCCGGCACGCCGTCCGTGCGCCCCTCGACGTAACGTGATGGCGTCATATATCACTATCAGTCATCGGCGCCGCCGTCCGACCACCGCGAGTGCCGCTATCGCAGCCAGGGCGGCACCGATGGCGAAGCCAGCACCGTCGTCGCCGTCGGACGGCGTCTCGGTCGCCTCGACGTCCGTGGGCGTCTCGTCGGCCATCGTCTCCGTCGGCGTCGGCGTCACGTCGTCGGTCGGCGTCTCAGTCGGCGTCGGCGTCGGGGTTGCCCGTGCCTCCGCAATCGCCTCCGGATGGAACGCCTCCGCGAACTGTTCGAGGGAGATCATGGTCCGCGGGCCGTGCTGGTTGAGGAAGTTCGCGTTGACCTCGATGATCTGGTCCTCCTGGACGGCGGTGGACTCCTGGATCCCGGCGACGTCAGGGAGTTCGGTGCCGGCCGAGATGATGATCCACTCCGGATCCTCCGCCGCCAGCACCTCCTCGCTGATCTGGAAGTAGCCGCTGTCGACGTCAGCGGCCAGGTTCTCGCCCCCGGCCGTCGTGATGATGTCGTGCTCGACAGTGTTCGAGCCGGCAGTGAACGGGAACCCGAGATTGTAGAACACCGTCGGCCGCTCCTCGTCGGCGACGGCGTTTTCGATCGTCTCGATGGTTTCCTGCATGTCGGTGACGACCTTGTTCGCGCCCTCGCACTCGCCGACGAGCTGGCCCGACTGCCGGACGAGTTCCTGGACGTTCTCCAGGTCAGTCGCCAGCGGGTAGTGGTACACAGTCAGACCTGCCTCGCGCAGCCCCTGGATGTTCTCCTGGGCGGTGACGTTCGGCGCGAGCACGAGGTCCGGATCAAGGTCGACGACCGTCTCCTGGACGACCGCGCCCCGCTCGCCGACCACGTTGGTCCGCTCCTCGCTGCCCTCGAGGTACGACGTGAAGAAGTTGACCGGCATTCCCGTTACTTTCTCCCGCGCGCCGATGTCCCAGAGGTGCTGGGCCGCGTTCGGCGCCGTCACGACGACCTCCTCCGGCTCTTCCTCGACGACGACCGTCTCGCCCGTCGCGTCGGTCAGTTCGAGCGGATACTCGCACTCTTGCTGGGCCGAGGCGACGTCGGCCGCGGACGCTCCATGGTCTCCGTCGACAGCGATACTCCCGTCTGCAGCGACGCCACCGACCGCCGCCGGACCGGCAGCGAGGACGACGAGCACTGCAACCAGTAGTCTCTGCATACCCTGGGCTGTGAGCTAATGCAACAAGTATTTATCTAAAGAAAGTCGACTTGAGTCACGGATGGGCGTGGCGACCCGAACCGCGGTCTGGTCCGGCGGGCTGTTCGGACTGTTGTGCGCGACGATCCTCGCCAGCGCGGCCCACGGGCCCGTGAGCGTCGACATTCCGGTCGTGGCACGAGCCACGCTCAACGCCGTCGCGGTTCCGGTCGGGATCGGGATCGAGATGGCGGGCGCGTCCGTCGGGAGCCTGTCACTGTCGGTGCCGATCCCGGACGTGCAGTACGCACACCCATTCTCGTTTGCAGTCCCGGAGACCGACGAGACGATCGTCCGGGACATCCGCCTGCCGCGGATCCTGCTCGGTGCGATCGTCGGCTTCGCCCTGGCCAGCGCCGGCGCGATCATGCAGGGGTTTTTCCGCAACCCGATGGCCGACCCGTCGATCATCGGCGTCTCGTCGGGGGCCGCGCTCGGTGCTGTCGCGACCATCGCGTTCCCGCTCGCAATCCCGTTCGGGCTGCAGACGGCTGCGTTCGTCGGCGCGCTGCTAGCAGCCTTCGGCGTTTACCTCGTCGCGACCGAGGACGGCCGCACGCCGGTGGCGACGCTGTTGCTCGCCGGCATCGCGATCCAGACGTTTCTCGGCGCGGTCATCTCCTACATGCTGCTGCAGTCCGGCGAGAGCCTGGAGGAGGCGGTGCTGTGGCTGATGGGCCACCTCCAGTACAGCACCTGGGGTCGAGTCGAGGCGACACTCCCGGTCACGGTCCTGATTTTCGCCGTTCTGCTCGTCTACGCACGCGACCTGAACGTCCTCCTGCTCGGCGAGGAGGACGCCCACGCGCTGGGCATCGAGGTCGAGCGGACCAAACGATTGCTGCTCGCCGGGTCGAGCGTCATCACCGCGGCGGCCGTGGCCGTCGCCGGCGTCATCGGCTTCGTCGGCCTGATCGTCCCGCACATGATGCGGCTGGTCGTCGGACCGGATCACCGGATTCTGCTGCCGACGAGCGCACTCGCGGGCGCGACGTTTCTTGTGCTGGCCGACACCGTCGCCAGAACAGGGCCGGCCGAGGTGCCGGTCGGCATCGTCACGGCCGCCGTCGGAGCGCCGTTTTTCCTGTTCCTGCTGCGCCGCCGGGAGGTGCACGCGCTGTGATCGACGTCGACGGCGTCTCGCTGTCGTTCGGCGACGTCCCGGTGCTCGACGGGGTCAACCTCCGGGTCGAGCGGGGCGAACTCGTCGGTCTGGTCGGCCCAAACGGCGCTGGCAAGACCACGCTGCTGCGGACGATCAACGGCATCCTCGACACGGACGCCGGCGACGTCCGGCTCGACGGCGAACCGGTCGCCGAGCTGTCCGCCCGGGAGGTCAGCCGACAGCTCGCGACTGTCCCACAGGACACCCACGTCGGCTTTGCGTTCACCGCCGAACAGATCGTCGATATGGGGCGGACGCCCCACCGCTCGCGGCTGGACTGGACTGACGACGACGATCCAGTCGACGCGGCGCTGAAACGCACCCAGACCGACCACCTCCGGGACCGCAGCGTCGACGACCTCAGCGGCGGGGAGCGCCAGCGCGTCCTGCTCGCCCGCGCGCTCGCGCAGGAGCCCGCCGCGCTGCTGCTCGACGAGCCGACCGCCAGCCTCGACATCAACCACCAGATCAGCGTCCTGGGGCTCGTCGAGGACCTGGTCGCGGAGGGCCGGGCGGCACTCGCCGCGATCCACGACCTGGATCTGGCGGCGCGCTTCTGCGACAGGCTCGTCCTGCTGCACGACGGGGAGATCGGGGCTGCTGGGCCACCCGAGACCGTCCTCCGCGATCCGGTGCTCGGCGAGGCGTTCGAGACGACGGCGGCCGTGACCGACAACCCCGTGACCGGCACGCCGACGGTCACGGCGGTCGCAGATCGGACGGCGCGGGACGGCCGCGTCCACGTCGGGGGCGGCGGTGAGAGCGGCCGTGCTGCGATCCGGACACTCTGGCGAGCCGGCTACGACGTCTCCATCGGACCGGTGCCCGAGGGCGACGTCGCCGCGGCACTCGCAGAGCACCTGAACCTGCCCGTCGTCACGGCCCAGGCGTTCGGCGTGCCGGACGGAGCGACACGGGAGCGGGGACGGCGACTCGCTGCCGAGGCCGATGCGGTCGTCCTGACCGGCGGCCCGGGCAGTGACATCGTCGCGACTGCCGCGGATGAGAGTTCGCCGATTCACGCGTCGTTCGACGACGGGTCGCCCGCTGTGGCCCGCGGTGACGGCGGTCAGCTCACGGTGGTCGACAGCGAGGGCGCGCTCCTGACAGCCGTCGAGGAACACCTCGGGTAGCCGGCCCGCGTTCCCGCGACCTGAGAGAAAACACACAACCTAAGTGCGTGCTGTCAAAGGTTGGGGTATGTACCCGAGCCGGCCCCGAACGACGACGTGGCTCGCGGCTGCCGCGGTGAGTGTCTACCTGCTCGTCGTGGTCGGCGCGACCGCCTCGCTCGCCGACGCCGCGGAGGCGTGTTCGGGCTGGCCGGTCTGCTCCGGTGCGGGGAGCGACCCGGCCGTCCTCGTCGCGATGGGCCACCGGCTGACCGCAGCAGTCGTCGGACTGATCGTCCTCGGCGCGGTCGCCGTGACCCTCCAGTCTGACGCCTCCCGCCGGAGCAAAACCGCGGCCCTCGCCGGCCTCGCGCTCTACCCGGTCCAGATCGGCGTCGGCGCACTGCTCGCGACCGCCGCCGGCGCCGGGCCGATCCCGGGGCTGCACCTCGGCGTCGGTGTCGCCATCTTCGGCTCGCTCCTGCTGGCGCTGGCCTGGCAACTCGAAGCCGAGACGGGCAGCGCCGACGAGGAGACGCTGGATCCCGGGACGCTCGAACCGCCCGAACAGGAGCCGGCTGCCGAGGAGGACCCCGCCGGGACGCCGTTCGCCGACCGCCCGTTCGGTGCACGGCTCAGGGCCCGCGCCTTTGCCTACTTCCGGCTGACCAAGCCGCGGCTGATGTGGCTGCTCTGCCTGGTCGCAGCGGCCGCGATGGCGCTCGCAGGCGGCGGCACCGGCCTCGACGTTCGGACGATCGTGCTCACGCTCGGCGGTGGCGTGCTGGCGATCGGCGCCAGCGGCACGTTCAACCACGTCCTGGAGCGCGACCGCGACAAGCGGATGTCGCGGACGAGCGACCGCCCGGTTGCGACCCACCAGATCCCGCTGCGCAACGCTGTCGCGTTCGGCGTCACCCTGGCGATCGCCTCGATCGCCGTGTTCCTGCAGGTCAACGCTCTCGCGGCCGCGCTGGGGCTGGTCGCCATCCTATTTTACAGCGTCATCTACACGCTGGTCCTCAAGCCCAACACCGTCCAGAACACGGTCATCGGCGGCGCTGCGGGCGCGCTGCCGGCACTGATCGGCTGGGCGGCCGTCACCGGGCGGATCGACGTGGCGGGCCTGGCGCTGGCGGGCCTGATCTTCGTCTGGACGCCCGCGCACTTCTACAACCTGGCGCTGGCGTACCGCGACGATTACGAGCGCGGCGGCTTCCCGATGATGCCGGTCGTCCGCGGCGAGACCACCACACGCAAGCACATCCTGCTGTGGCTCGGAGCCACCCTCGCGACGGCCACCGCCTTGCTGTGGCTCACGACCCTCGGCTGGCTGACCGCCGCGACGACCACTGTCGTGGGGACGGTGTTCCTCTGGGCCGTAGTCCGCCTGCACCGCGAGCAGACTGAAGGCGCGGCGTTGCGCGCGTTTCACGCCTCGAACGCGTACCTCGGCCTCGTGCTGATCGCTATCGTCGTCGACGCGCTGGCCGTGTGATAGTGATTATTGCGATTGTTTTCTGAGTCACATCGTCGTCTCGGGAATGTCACGGGCTGAAACCGGTGGCTGACGAATCGACGGCGGTAAAGAGTCGCAATAATCACTATGACGCGGTCCTGGGGGGTTCCGGCATCGCAAGTTTGTTTGTCGTGCCGTCACGAAAACGAATCATGTCGAGAGTCGAAATCGAGTACTGCGTTCCGTGCGGGTTCCGCGACAGGGCGCTCGACATCCAGCAGGCCATCCTGAACAGCCTCGAACAGGAACTGGATTCCGTAGCGCTCGTGATGGGCGACCACGGCGTCTTCACGGTCAGCGTCGACGGCGAAGTCGTCTACGACAAGGCCGAAGACGAGTTCGACGTTGACGACATCGTCCGGGAACTCCGGGCAGCGACGGCGTAGCAACGGACCGCTCCGATCCGAACGACATTTCTTTCGCCGCCCGAACCCACAGGTATGACCGTCCTGGCCGCCGCCGACGTTTCGAAGGCCTACGGCGATACCGTCGCCCTCGACGGCGTCTCGCTGTCCGTCGACGCTGGCGAGGTGTTCGCGCTCGTCGGCCCGAACGGCGCGGGCAAGACCACGCTGGTCCGTGCACTGACGGGCACCATCGACGTCGACGGGGACGTGAGTCTGTTCGGCGGCGCCCCGGGCGACGCCAACAGAGAGCGGATCGGCCTGCTTCCCCAGGAGTTCGACCCGCCCGCACGGTTGACGCCGCGGGAACTGCTGGCGTACTACGGCGGTCTCTACGACGACCACCGGCCGATCGACCCGCTGCTCGCCGACCTCGGCGTCGCCGACGCGGCCGACACCTACTACGAGAACCTCTCGGGCGGGCAGAAACGGCGAACCTGCGTCGCCGCCGCGTTGATCAACGACCCCGGCCTGCTGGTGATCGACGAGCCGACGACCGGGATCGACCCTGCCGGCAGGCGACAGCTCTGGGGGCTGCTTGCGGACCTCGCGGCCGGTGGCACGACGATCCTGCTCACGACCCACTACATGGCCGAGGCCGAGCACCTCGCGGACCGTGTGGGCCTGCTCGCCGACGGGGAACTGGTCGCCGTCGACGAACCCGGCTCGCTGATCGCGACCCACGGCGGCGAAAACATCCTGCTCCTGGATGGGGTGACCGACGACGTCTCGGGACTGCTCGATCGGGCGACGACGCAGGTGGACGGGCGGCTCACTGTCAGGAACGTCGAGCCCGCGGAGATCGGGCGGATCGTCGAGGCGCTCGATGAGCACGGCGTCGAGTACGACGCGCTGACGTGGCGGGAACCGGATTTGGAGGACGTCTACCTGGCGCTCGCCGGCGACGAGGAGGGTGCGGTCGCGGCCGCCGACGGACCGATCGACGCACCGCTCGATTCGGTTGCGGGGAGTGGTGAGCCGTGACGCGGGCCGGGCGGGTGCTGGCGACGACGCGGGCCGGCTGGGCCAGCTTCCTGCGCCGGCGGACGGCGGTGTTTTTCACGTTTTTCTTCCCCGCGATCATCGTGGTCATCTTCGGCGCGCTCGTCGGCACTCAGCCGACCGGCGGTGGGCTGTTCGCCGAGCCGACCGGCTGGTACTTCGCGGGCTACCTCGGTGTCGTCGTGCTGTTCACGCCCCTGTCGCGCGTCGGCAGCGAGGTGAGCCGCCACCGCGAGGGCGCCCAGTTCGAGAAACTGACGACGACTCCGCTGCGGCGGTGGGAGTGGCTGCTCTCCCAGACGCTGGTCAACACCGCCATCATCGGCCTCGCGTCGCTCCTGTTGCTGGGGCTGCTGGTTGCGGTGACGGACGCGGACCTGACGCTCTCCGCGCTGACGGTGCTGGTCGTCCCGTTCGTCGCGCTCGGTGTTGGGACGTTCTGTGCGGTCGGGTCGATCCTGGGGAGCGTCGTCTCCTCACAGGACGGCGTCATCGCGGCGAGCAACGGGCTCGCAATCCCGCTCTTGTTCCTCTCGGAGGCGTTCGTCACTGCCGACATGCTGCCCGAGTGGCTCCCGCTGGGCCTCTCTCCGCTGACGTACTTCACGCGGGGCGTCCGGGCCGTCACGTTCGACATCGACGCAGCGACGTCCTCGTTCGCGGGCCAGTCCGTCCCGGCGCCGTGGACCGATCTGATTGTGCTCGCTGGTTTCGCCCTCGTCCTGTTTCTCATCGCGGCGGCGGCGCTGCCGCGGGCCGACTGATCGGTAGCTCCCGGGGACGCGGACGGATCCCGCAACTACTTACTCCGGAGTCCCCCAACGACGCGTATGAAACGCGTACGGTTCCGCGATCCCGCGGGCACGGTTCGGACGGGCACCTGGACCGACGACGACGGCACAGTCGCCGACGATGACGGCACAGTCGCCGACGATGACGGCACAGTCGCCGATGATGACGGCGCACCAGCAGACGACACCACTGCCGGCGTCGGGGGGCGGATCGCCTTCGGCAATCGGACGTACGACCCCTCCGAGGTGGACGTACTGGCCCCATCCGAGCCGTCGAAAATCGTCTGCATCGGGCGCAACTACGCCAAGCACGCCGACGAACTCGGGAGCGAGGTCCCGGACCGGCCGCTGCTGTTCCTCAAACCGCGAAACGCCGTCGCCAGCCACGGCAGCACGGTCACGCTCCCGGCCGGCAAGGATCGGATCGACTACGAGGCCGAACTCGCCGTCGTCATCGGCGAGCAAGCCCGCCATGTTGACGCCGCAAACGCGATGGACGTCGTCGCGGGCTACACCTGCCTCGTCGACCTCTCGAACCGCGACGACCAGAACCAGGAACAGAACTGGGTGCGCGGCAAAGCGTTCGACAACGCCGCACCGATGGGACCTGTCCTGGCCTCGCCGGAGCACGTCCCCGACGACGCCACCATCGAACTCCGACAGAACGGCGAGGTCCGCCAGCACTCGACGCTCGATCACATGATCTTCCCCGTCCCCGAACTGATCGAGGAGATCACCACCTACCTGACGCTCGAACCGGGGGACGTGATCGCCACCGGCACGCCGGAGGGGGTCGGGCCGCTCTCGGACGGGGACGAGATCGCGGTCGAGATCGAGGGCGTCGGGCAACTGCGGCACACAGTCAGCATTCCGGAATAGCACAGGACTGACTGCTACGCTGCTTACTCCTCGTCGTTACGGAGTTCCATCCGGGCGACGATCTCGTAGCCGTCCTCGCCCGTACGGATACCCTCCAGCAGCGCGAACGCGTCGCCCGGCGAGAGGAAGTGGCGGGTGACTGCGCGACCCAGCGGGGTCGGTTCGAGTCCGTCGATAAAGTCGTACTCCAGGAGTTTGCCGAGGGCGTACTTCGTCGGCAGTTCGCCGACCATGCCCTCGTTGAGGCGCTTGGCGTGCTTGCCGGCGACAGTCACGTTTGCCAGGGTCTCCTCGACGGCCGCGGGGCCGTCGTAGCGGGTCTGGACTGGCTCCATCTCCCCTTTGAGGAGTTTGAACGCCACCTCGTCCTCGGTCATCTCCTGGCTGCGGTGGTAGACGCCGTCGGGTTCGACCAGGAGGTAGACGGTCCCCTGGTCGTGGTAGTCCGGCCGGCCGGCACGGCCCAGCATCTGGTGGAACTCCTGGACGGAGAGCCACTCGATTCCCATCGCCAGCGAGTCGAAGATCACCTGCGACGCGGGGAAGTCGACGCCCGCCGCCAGCGCTGCCGTCGTGACGACGGCGGCGAGGTCCTGGTCGGCGAACTGCTGCTCGACGCGCTGGCGGCGGTTGTTGTCCAGCCCGGCGTGGTACGGCGCCGAGGAGTACTGCAGTTGTCGGGAGATGCTGTGACAGCGCCGCCGGGAGTTGGTGAAGATGATCGTCTGCCCGCGGTACCCCTTGCTGGATTTGGCGTCGAACGCCCGCCGGACGAGTTTGTCCTCGATGTCGACTTTCTCGCGGCCGTCGACGAACGTGACGTGGCGCTCGATCGGGACGGGCCGTTCCTCGAACTCGATCAGCGTCGCACCAAGCGCGACCGCGAGATTCTCCGGATTGCCGACGGTCGCCGAGAGGTAGATCCACTGGGTGTCGCCGCGGGCTTTGTCGGTGCAGTAGTACCGAAGCCGCGAAATGAGACCGTCGAGCCGGTGGCCGCGCTCGCCCTCGCCGAGCGTGTGAACCTCGTCGATCACGACCGTCCCGACTTCGCCGAGGTTCTTTCCAGTCCGAAGCGCGTGGTCGATTCCCTCGTAGGTGCCGACGATCACGTCCGCCTCGGGGTCGAACCGGCCGCCGGAGTCGTTGATCCGGCTGGCGCCGACGCGGAGCGTGACGTCTACGACGTCGCCGTAGCGGTCCTGAAATTCGTGGTACTTTTGGTTGGCGAGCGCCACCAGCGGGACCAAGAACAGCATCTTCCCCTCGCCGTTGAGCGCACGGTCGAGGCCGGCCATCTCGCCGATCAGCGTCTTTCCGGTGGCGGTGGCGCTGACGACGAGCTGGTCATTGCCCTCCAGAGCGCCGTTCTCGACGGCGAGGCTCTGGACCGGCAGCAGGGTGTCGAACCGGTCCTCGACCTTGGACTGGATGCCGGGGTGCATCGACAGCGAGTCGACGGGGACCGGATCGACCTCCTCGACGGTCGGGCTGATCTCGTCGAACTTCGTCAGTTCCGGGTCGAGTTCGCCCTGCAGGAGGTTCGTGATCCGGTCGAGATCCTGCACGTCCAGCAACAGCGCCTCGAGCCGGTCGCGCGCGGTGCCCGAGATGTCCCCGTGGAAGGCGAGTTCCGTGTCGAGCTGTTCGCGCGCACAGTCGGGGCAGACGTGTTCGTCGTCAGTTGCGATCGCCGTCTCGGACGTGATCGGGGAGTAGCGGCCGGCGGACGCACAGAGGCGGCAGGTCCGGACGACTTTCGCATCGAGCTGGTAGCCGTCGAGCATCGCCCGGAGCCGTTCGCGGCCCCCCCGCGAGGTCTGCTCGGAGATGCGGATCCGGTTGGCACGGCGGGCGAGTTCGACGAACTCGTCGGGGCTGCGCAGCTGTTCGGAAGCGCCGTCGGCCACCCGCAAGCGGGCTGGCCGTGGCCCCGCCTCCGTCTCCTTGAGTTCGATACGCCCGTGGAAGACGCGCTCGCCGTCGCGTGTCACCGCGACGCGGAACTCGTCGTTCTCCTCGTGGAGAAACAGCGTATCGACGCGTTGTACCTGCCGTGACACGGGAGACACTACGTCGTCGCGGCAATTTAAAAACACCCTTCTCGACCGGCGGCTTCTGTACTGGTGACCGTCGACTGCCCGATCAGACGACAGACTCGGTCGGCGAGTCGGCCGCCTTCAGGCACTGCTCGCCCCAGTTGGTCAGTTCCCTGATCACCGGTTCGAGGCGCTCGCCGTGGTTAGTCAGCCTGTATTCCACTTTCACCGGGCGGTCGTCCGCGACCATTCGGTCGATCAGGCCCTTCTCCTCTAGGTCCTCCAGGCTCTCGGAGAGCACCTTTCCAGACACCGTGTGCATCCTGTTTTCGAGTTCGCTGAACCGGAGGGGCTGCTCCTCGAGCAGGTGGTAGACGATCACGGGATGCCACTTGCGCCCGAGCACCGCTGCCGCGGCTTCCATCGGGCACCAGTGGTCGTCCGTGCACCAGGTCGGAAGTGGGTTCTGATCGGTCATCGTCTCGTACCCAAGCGACCTGAAGGTAAGTCACTTACGCTCCGTAACTTGACGGTACCGAAGCTACAGCGGGCCGGCACCCCGACGATATACATCCGGACGTGATTTGTCTACGATATCTCGACACAGATCGGGGCTGTCAGGGTCGATACTCGTAGATATCGTGCCCTGACGTGTCACAGAGTCACGTCCGGGTGTATACCTTCTTGCCGCAGCCATCAGAACCGGTCGACGCCGCGTCGAGGAACCTGACGAACAGATCGAAGCTGGATCCGAGAACCACGGATCGACGAGCGATGAGCGGGAGGATCGTACAAGCTAAGTACGCCGGGACGACGAGAGAACAGTGCGGGCACGCAGTGCGCGAGGGTAGCCAAGCCTGGAAACGGCGGCGGACTCAAGATCCGCTCCCGTAGGGGTCCATGCGTTCAAATCGCATCCCTCGCACTGCACGGCCCACGCGGGCCATCGCACGTGCGGGAAGACCCGCGAGGTCGACTGGACGGGAGACCTCGATGCGAACGGAGCGGTCTTCCCTCGCAACCTTCTGATGGGAATCGACAATCGGCATCGCCGGGCTAGCTCCGCGTCGACAGCGCGGGCGTCGACCGTTCGGAGACGGCGATGGTCGCCAGATAGATGGCGATAGCGGCGACGACGATCGAACTGCCGGCCGGCAGCCCCTGGCCGATTGCGACGGCGAACCCACCGACAACGGAGAGTTCGCCGAAGATGACCGAGAGGTACAGCGTTTCCCGGAAGCTTCGGGCGATCTGCGTGGCCGCCGCGACGGGAACGACCAGCATCGCGGCGACCAGGATCACGCCCATGATCTGCATCGAACCGACGACCACGACGGCGGTGATGACCACGAGCAGGGTGTTGTAGGCGTCGACGTCGAGGCGCGCGACGCGGGCGGCCTGTTCGTCGAAGGTGATGAACAGGAACTGCTTGTAGTTGATCGCCACGACGGCGACGACGAGGAGGCTGAGTGCAGCCATCAGCCGGGCGCCCTCCGGCGGGATCGTCGAGACGTTGCCCCAGAGGTACTGCTCGATGTCGATCGCGATCGACATCCGGTCGCGGCCCCAGGAGATCAGCAGCGTGCCGACCGCGAAACTCCCGCTGAGGACGATCGCGATCGGGACGTCGCCGTAGGTGCGACTCCGCTCGGTCAGCCACTGGACGCCCAGCGCGCCGAGGATGCCGACCACCAGGGCGACCCACAGCGGCGACCCACCGAGCCCGGTCGCCGCGATGACGATGAACCCGACGACGACCCCCGCGAACGCCGTGTGGGCCAGGGTTTCGCCGATAAGGGCCATCTCGCGGTGGACGATGTACACCCCGACGAGCGGCGCGACGATGCCGACGAACACGCCGGTCGCGATCTGCTGCCACATGAACGACCGCGCGAAGACGCGCGTACCCAGGTAGTGGTCCATCCACGACCCGGCGATCAGAAACTCGTCGTAGAACCAGCCCGTGACCGGGTAGGCCCGCAGCCAGTGGGAGACGACGAACGCCAGCATCAAGACAGCCAGCAGCCCGGTGAGGACGAGCCCCACGCGTTCGGCCTGCCGCCTGCGGTCGATCCGTCTCATCGTCAGTGGCTGTGGTGGAGCACCCGCGAACTCGACCCGTAGGCGGCGTCGAGGGCGTCGCTCTCGACGAATGAGTCGGTGTCGCCGTGGTGGTACAGCTCCGTGTTGAGACAGGCGATGCGCTCGGCCCGCTCGGTGACGACGCCGATGTCGTGTTCGATCAGGATGATCGTGATCCCGTCGGCGTTCAGCGAGTCGAGCAGTTCGTAGAAGGCGTCCCGCGATTCGGCGTCGACGCCGACGGTCGGCTCGTCCAGCGCGAGCAGGTCCGCCTCCGAGGCGAGCGCCCGGGCGATGTACGCGCGCTGGCGCTGCCCGCCCGAGAGCTGCGAGAGCTGTCTGTCGGCCAGATCCGATATCCCGACCGTCTCTAGGGCCTCGTTGACGCTCGTCTCGTCCTCCGGACCGATCCGGCCGTGGCCGACGTGCGGGAACCGTCCCATCCGGACGCTTTCGCGGACCGTCACCGGCATCGTCTCACCCCGGTTCGTCGCGTGCTGTGAGACGTAGCCGATCCGCTCGCCGTCGTCGAACGTGTCGACGGGTTCGCCGAACAGCTCGATGCTGCCGCTGTCGGGCGTATGGAGGCCCAGCATGAGGTGCAACAGCGTCGTCTTGCCGGAGCCGTTCGGCCCGACCAGTCCCAGGAACTCCCCCGCCTCGACGGTCAGCGTGATCCCCTGGACCGCCGCAGTGTCGCCGTACGAGAACGTCACGTCCTCCATCTCGACGACAGCTGTCACTGCTTGGGCCCCCCGTGTGCTGTCGGCTCGTTCGTTGCGGCGAAGTCCAGTGTCATCGTTGTTCTGATCCTCGACTGCCTGCTCGCGTGCTCGCTGGTGCACTGTTGACGGTCATCGCTGTTGTGTGTTTTGATGCACGCGGTGTCGGTGATCTCCCTGCAGCTTCGGTCATTCGGCGTCGAGGGCTGCCCGTAGCGACGGGAGGTTCAGCTCGGTCATCTGTTCGATCCAGCCCCAGCCCTCGTCGTTCCACTCGGCGGTCGTCCCGTCGCCGGAACTCAGCGGCCGCGCCTCGGAGGCGTCCGTACTGTCGAGAATCCGCTCTGCGAGCGGTGGCGGACCCCCACCGTCGGTTTCGAGCGGATCGTAGAGGATCGTGTCGATGTCGTTGTCCTCGACGAGGTCGATCGTCTCCGCGATGTCGTCCGGGCTCGGCTCCGCGGACGGCGAAACACCCTGCGGGCTGTGAAGCTCGAACCCGTAGCGGTCCTCCACGTACCGGAACGAATCGTGTCCGGCGAAGATCCCGACGTCGACCCGTGCCGCGTCACTCAGCTCCCGGAGCTGCTGGTCGATCTCGTCGAGCCGGTCGACGTAGGCCGATGCATTCTCGCGGTACTGGTCGGTGTTGTCCGGGTCGAGTTCGGCAAGTCGGTCACCCAACACCTCGACCATCTCCCCCGCGAGGATGGGATCGATCCAGACGTGGGGATCCTGGAACTCGTCTCCCGGGCCGTCATCGTCCTCCTGATGATCGTGATCGTCGCCCTCCTCGTGATTTTCTTCGTCGCCGTGATCGTCGCCCTCTTCGTGATTCTTTTCTTCGTCGTGACTGTCGCCCTCCTCGTGATTTTCTTCGTCGCCGTGATCGTGGTCTTCCCACG
>PXSF01000050.1 GCA_003022845.1 Halobacteriales archaeon SW_10_66_29
GTACCGACCCATGCTGTTCAGACAGCGATTTCCACACGATAGCACCAGAGAATCAACCGAAAGCTGGCTTCCAGCCTTCGCCGCACTCCATACTGCCATACTCCAAAGTTAACACCCTCCCCGACGGACAGCGTAATACCTGATTACCATGCAGGTGAGGTCGTGAGTCACTGTGATCGGTTCATCGTGGTATCGAAGTGGATAGTGAGGGAGTGAAGTATGATTGCAGTGAAACATGAGAGCAGTCCGACGAGGGTGCTAAAGACGACCACAATCGCGATGCCGACGGGGAACGTTTCCGTCGATACGTAGTTCACTGCAGACCAGTACCCGAACAGAAACCCCAAGAGTGTTAGGGAGATCCCCGGAACCCCGAAGATCAGGATCGGATGTTTCCGTTCGATCGTTCGCAGAATATTGCTGATCAACGTCAGGCCATGTCTGACCGAGTGGTGATTGTTTGCGTTCTCCACCGAGTAGGAGATCGTGGTTCCGACTTCTACAATCTCGTAGTCCTGATCGTGCGCGTGATACAGGAGGTCCGTGCTCGCGTCCATTCCATCCGAGATGGTTTCGTCCCGGGTGATAGATTCGATAGCTTCCGAGCTGTAGGCCCGAAACCCGCTCTGTGTGTCGTTTACCCGGGAATGGGGGCGCACCACGCCCATGCTGAGGTTGGTGAGAAAATTAATCGTCTTGAGCCCGATCAATCGGTAGAGTGAAAGGTCCGAATCGCCACCGTCGACAAACCGGCTGCCGATCGCAATTTCGGCGTGTGACTTTTCGATTCCCGCGACTAAATCCGGAATGTCGGCCGGGTCGTGTTGGCCGTCCGCGTCGAGTGTAACGAGTATGTGTGCATTCCGCTCGTACGCTTCATCGAAAATGGTCCGGATAGCAGCCCCGTAACCCGCATTCTGCTCTTTGACAACGACTTCGGCACCTGCCTCCCGTGCAACGGTTGCAGTTTCGTCATCACTGCCGTCATCAACGACCAAGACTTCATCTGCAGGCTTCTTCGTCTCTCTCACTACGTCACCGATGGTTGCCGCCTCGTTGTATGCCGGGATGGCAACGAGTACGTCGAGCTGCTGTTCCGTCGCTGTGAGTGACTGTGGGATCGCCTCCGTGACAAAGTTCCCGTTCGATCGCAGGGTCCTCATACTCCGCTCGTAATCGATCGGTTCGCAATCCAGGGGAACGAGTATGATACCCTCACCGAAGTTGGCCTTTGCCGTCCCGACTAACAGTTGTCGCAAACTGTTTGTCGTCAGATTCGGGGATTGCGGGTCGATGACCGTCGCACCGAGCTCCCTGGCGATGAGGGCACCTTCGGGCGGAGTCTCCCCTCCAAATGTGACTAAACACTGATATTCCTGGAGTGTCGCCCGGATAAGACTGCGAACGAGTGCGTCCGTGTTCCGTTCGGTGGCAATGAACCCGACGACGGGCCCCTCTCCAGACTCAATCGGCGAAACGATAAACGAACTACCATCTTTCCGAGACATAGAACAAGCTGAAAGACGTAATCAGCGCCGTGGTATCTTCAGGTAGCCATAGGCACCCATCTCGATAGCTTGCTGAACACATAGAATAGACCATTGGCCGACCGTTCTAAAGTTATAAACCCGTTTTAGTTACCACGTTGTTTCGGATCCACAGTCACGAAACCGCGAATCGAGTTACCGACGCTGTGGAGGGCGACCAGCCCGTCGTGGAGTTTCTCGCCGACTACCGGCAGCGTCAGTTCAACGCCGCGTTTCCGCCACCGATTTGTCGCTCGGCCACCACCAGTGGGGCATGAGCAGTGAAGGCGGCGTCGGCCGTCGCATCGACGCCGCAGTCGCCCGGTACGTCGACGTGTCGCTGCCCGAACCGAAGGGGCTGCCCCGGTGGGCCGCACCGCTGCCGGAGTGGGTCGAGAACGTCGGCCTCAGGCTCGCCTGGCCGGTCGTTGCCGTCAACCTGGCCGGGACCGCGTTCGGCTTCTGGTACTACAGCAACCAGATCGCGGCGGCACCCCTGCTCGCGTGGCCGTTGATCCCCGTCAGCCCGCTCGCGACGCTGTATTTCGCTCTGTCGCTCGCGGCCTGGCGACTGGACTGGCGGGGCCCGCTCGTCGCGCTGTTACACGTCCTGGCCTTCTTCGGCTGCATCAAGTACGGCCTCTGGACCGTGTTCGTCCAGGCGTTCGTCGAGGACACGGGCGCGCTGTCGGTCGGCCTCTGGCAGTTCCTGATCTGGAGCCACGTCGGGATGGTCGCCCAGGCGTTCGTGATCCACCGCTACGCCGAGTTCCCGCTGTGGGCGGTCGTCGTCGGCACCGTCTGGTACGCCTTCAACGACGTCGTGGATTACTTCGTCCCGGTGCTGGGCGGCCCGCACCACACCTGGATCAACGCCAACTTCCGGAACGGCGAACTCGACCGGACGCTCGACTCGTTCGACCTCATGGCCAACTCCGCCGTCGCGATCACGGTGCTGACCACCGTCCTCGTCTTCGGGACGTGGTACGCACTCCACAGGCACCGCTCCGCCGGAGCACCCGAACATCGCAGGGGATCGTAATGCGGTGACCGCTGGGCGGGGCCACAGTGTTCGGGACACAAACTCTTTTAGCACCACGGCCGAGTCGGTCGAATGCACACCACATGGGTTCCCAGACAGCAGTGCAGGATCGCCTGGAGCGACGCACCGCGACGATGCTGAGCGACCTCAGGGAGGCCTGGGGCACGACGGGAACGCGGCGGTCCGGTCGAGTACGGGCCGCTGCCGTGGCATCCCGACAGCGTCCCCGACACCGTCGGGGAACAACTGGAGACGTTCGCGGGCATCGCGTCGGTGGCCACCTTCTACACCGCGGCCCACGAGGAGACGGTGCTCGTCTACAACCGGAACGGCCACTGGCAGCCTTCGTCGGCCACCGGACCGCCGGTCAGCTCCGCGTCGAGCGGGAGCGCAACGACCACCCCGGCGTCTGTCGCGGCGTCGGCCTGTTCGGGCCGGACGTTATGCCGGAGAACTGTCGCGACCGGGAGCAGCTGCTCGGGTTGCTCGCCGACGAGGACGACGGGTAAATCGTGAGTGCCCGGTGCACCGGGGTTGTCGGGCTGTCTGTGGCCCGTTCACTCTCAGCGGGAATTGCCGTTCGGCCGGCAACTTAAGTGCAGTCGGCGTCTCCCCAGAGGCATGAGCCAGCAACCCACTGAACGGGTCGATCGCGACGAGGATCGCGATAAGGACCCGGAGCTGCCGAGCAACGAGGTGACTGAAGGAGTCGACCGTGCACCCCACCGCGCAATGTTCCGGGCCATGGGGTACGACGACGAGGACCTGTCCTCGCCGATGGTAGGCATCGCCAACCCGGCGGCAGACATCACGCCCTGTAACGTCCACCTCGACGATGTCGCGGCCTCGGCGTACGACGCCGTCGACGGGACCGGCGGGATGCCGATCGAGTTCGGCACGATCACCATCTCCGACGCCATCTCGATGGGGACCGAGGGGATGCGCGCCTCGCTGATCTCCCGGGAGATCATCGCCGACTCCGTCGAACTCGTGGCGTTCGGCGAGCGCATCGACGGCCTCGTGACGATCGGCGGCTGTGACAAGAACATGCCAGGGATGATGATGGCCGCGATCCGGACGGACCTGCCCAGCGTGTTCCTCTACGGCGGGTCGATCATGCCCGGCGAGCACGGCGGCCGCGAGATCACGATCCAGAACGTCTTCGAGGGCGTCGGCGCCGTCGCCGAGGGCGAGATGAGCGAGGACGAACTCGACGAGATGGAGCGCAACGCCTGCCCGGGTGCGGGCTCCTGTGGCGGGATGTTCACCGCCAACACGATGGCCTCCATCGCCGAGGCGCTGGGCTTCTCGCCGCTCGGGGCGGCCTCCGCGCCCGCCGAGGACGAGGCGCGCTACGAAGAGGCCGCACGCGCCGGCCGCCTCGCACTGGAGGCGATCGAGGACCAGCGGACGCCCTCCGATTTCCTCTCGCGGGCATCCTTCGAGAACGCCATCGCGCTGCAGGTCGCAGTCGGCGGCTCGACGAACGCGGTCCTGCACCTGCTCGCGCTGGCGGCGGAGGCGGGTGTCGATCTGGACATCGAGACATTCAACGAGGTGAGCGCGCGCACGCCGAAGATCGCCAGCTTCCAGCCCGGCGGCCAGTACGTGATGAACGACCTCCACGAGGTCGGCGGCGTCCCGGTCGTCCTCCGGGAACTGCACGACGCGGGCCTGCTGGACGGCGACGCCCTGACGGTCACGGGCCGGACGATCGCCGAGGAACTCGAACGGATCGACCCGCCGAGGATCGAAGACCTCGACGTCGACTACCTGCAGACGGTCGACGAG
>PXSF01000051.1 GCA_003022845.1 Halobacteriales archaeon SW_10_66_29
GACGTGACGGGGAGCGACCACCCCCTCGGGGACGCCACGGTCCTCGAACTGGGCCACATCGTCGCGGGACCATTCTGCTCGCTGCTGCTCGCCGACCTCGGGGCCGACGTGATCAAGGTCGAACACCCTGACGGCGGCGACGCGATCAGGGATTCCAGCCCCGTCGGCGCGAGCTCGTTCAACTACGTCAATCGGGACAAGCGGAGCCTGACGCTGGACCTCAAGGCCGAGCGCGGGCGGGAGGTCCTCTACGAACTGGCGGCGGAGGCGGACGTGGTTGTCGAGAACTTCGCGCCGGGCACCGCCGACCGTCTGGACGTCGGCCCCGACGCGCTCCGGGAGCGCGAGGCCGACCTCGTCTACTGCTCGATCAAGGGGTTCAACCCGGGCCCCTACGAGGAGTACCCGGCGCTCGATCCGGTCGCCGAGGCGATGAGCGGGGTGATGAGCACCACCGGCTACCCCGACCAGCCGCCGGTCCGCTCGGGGACGAGTCTCGCCGACATGGCCGCGTCGCTGTACGGCGCCGTGTCGGTGGTCGCCGCCCTCCGCCAGCGCGACCGCACGGGCGAAGGGCAGCTCGTCGAGGTGCCGCTGTTCGGGAGCACCGTCTCCCTGATGGGCTACTGGCTCGCCTACGCGCAGGCGTACGACGAGGTGCCCGAACCGCTGGGTGCCGGCCACCCGAACTGGTCGCCGTACGACGTGTTCCCGACCGCCGACGACCGCTGGGTGTTCGTCGGCCCCTCGACGGAGCGCCAGTGGCAGGCGCTCTGTGAGGCGCTGGACTGCGACCTCCACGAACAGGACCGGTTCAGGACGCTCGCGGACCGCCGGCGCAACGACGACGCCCTGGCCGCCGAACTCGCGGCACGCGTCGAGCAGTTCGAGGCCGAGACGGTCAGACAGCGCCTACAGGACGCGGGCGTTCCCGCCGCCGTCGTCCGTGACGTCGCGGAGGTCAGCGAGGACCCCCACCTCGAAGCGACCGACGCGCTGACCGAAATTCGGACGGTTGAGGGGGCCACGGCGACGGTCTCGGTCCCGCGGTTTCCGGCCAGGTCGACGGGGTTCGACCGCGTCGACTCGACGGACCCGCCGGCGCTGGGCGAGGACAGCGAGGCCGTCCTCGAAGCGCTCGGTTACGACCGCGAGACGATCGACGACCTCCAGCGCGACGGCGTCATCTAACTCCCCAGCCCGCTACTTCCCGGTCTCCCCGGACGGATTCCCGGACCGATCGAGGTCGCGGGCGACCGACAGCGCCTCCGCCAGCGGTAGCTCCCCGCGAGACGCGAGGGCGTCGAGCAGCGCGTCGACCTGATCGGACGTCGGTTCCGCGCCGGCGCGTTCCAGAAGGCGCTCCGCCGCGCCCCGGCCGGTCGCGGCCCCGAACAGCAGGCGGCGCTCGCCGCCGAAGCGGGCCGGATCGAACGGCTCGAACGTCGAGGGGTCGTCGAGCATCGCCGCCGTGTGCAGCCCGGACTCGTGTTCGAACGCACTCTCGCCCAGGAGTGGCTTGCCAGCCGGCACTGTCTCCCCGAGCGCCTCGACGATCGACCGCGCGCTCGGGAGCAGCCGCTCGAACGACACGTCGACGGCGAGATTCGTCTGGCCGGTGACCGCCGCGACGACGAACTCCTCGAGGGGGGTGTTGCCCGCGCGCTCGCCGACACCCGCGACGGACACGTCGACCTTGCCGACGCCGTGCCGTGCCGCCGCGAGGGCGTTGGCCGTCGCGACGCCGAGGTCGTCGTGGAAGTGGACACCCAACCGCGATCGGTCCACCCCCGCCGACAGGTCCGCGAGGAAGTCGCTGACGCCGGCTGGCGTCCGGGCGCCGACGGTGTCGGCGATCGAGACGTACGAGACCGCGTCCGCGAGATCCGCGTACAGCGTCGAGAGAAAGTCGGGATCGCTCCGGAAGCCATCCATCGCCGTGAAGTGGAGTTCACAGCCCGTCTCCGCGGCGTGCGAGACCGCATCGCCGATCCTGTCACGGAGTTCCCCGCGGCCCACGTCCAGGAGCTGCTCGCGCTGACGGTCGCTCGTGGGCGCGAACAGTTCGATCACGTCGACGCCCGACGCTGCCGCCGCGTCGACGTCCCGCTCTAGGACGCGGGCAATGCCGGTCGTCTTCGCGTCGATCGAGAGCCGGTCGCAGGCTGCCCCCGTCCCGTCATCGGCGACGGGGAAGCCGAGCTGGACGTACGAAACCCCGAGCGCCGAGAGCGTCTCCGCGACGGTGACCTTCTCGTCGACCGTGTACGACCGGCCGGCGCGCTGTTCGCCCTCGCGCAGGGTCACGTCCAGAAGCTCCATACTGCGAACGAGGACCGTCGATGCCATCGACTTTTCGATCGGCCGGGGGCGGTGAGCGGTGACGAACCGGCGCTGTTTCGAGATTGGCCCGCCAACCTCCAGGTATACAGCCAGACGTGACTCAGTTACGCCATGCCGTCCCAACTCCCGTTGTTCGGGCCAGGACACAGCCGATGGACTGTCCTGGCACTGTCCGGAGTCACGTCTGGCTGTACATGATCGACATCGAGTCTCGACCTGCTGGCAGCGTTCGGGTTCGAGCCAGACCTCGACACCGCGGGCCGGGAACCGACGGTGTCGATGACTGGGCGTCGCAGTAGAAAATCCGGCGCCCCGATCAGAGCAGGTCCATGTCCTCCGCGACGAGGTCCGCGAGCTGGTCGGCGATGTCGGGGTCGACCTGCGCGACCTCCTCGCCGTCGTGGCGCCCCTCGTTGTGCCGGTCGAGCGTCTCCGCCAGCTCCGAGATGGGGATCCGCGTCTCCGTGTCACACTCTGGGCAGACGATCGGCACAGTCGGGTCGGCGTCGTTTTCCGGCATCGTTGTCGACCCGTTTCGCGTCGACCCTCTTGAACTCCTCGTTCACGTTCCGAACCCGAATCGAAACCATGGAAAACTCGTGTTCGCTGCATTGTCACACTCCCTACCGATTGCAAACTCGCCTCAGTATAGCATCTGGCTGGAGAGTCATAGCGCAGTTGGACGGTTCTCCGGAGGTAGGAGTAATGACCGGCCATGCGGTTCCCGATGTCGGCGGACCGGGACACTGCCACAGCCCGTGTCTCTGGCGGGGAAACGGTCCCAGCCATCTAATGGGATTCCCGCCACAATGCGAGGTATGGACCGACGGGCCTACCTCGGCGTGCTCGCGACGGGCGGACTCGGGGCGGTTGCGGGCTGTTCGGAGATCGCGGAGTCGATCGCGGACGCGACGCTGAAGGACGTCAACGTCTCCAGCGGCGTCGAGGACCCGATCAGGATCGCCGTCACAGTCGCGAACCCGGGAGGCGAGACGGTCTTCGATCGCTCGGCGTCGTTCGAATCCGGCGGCGGCATGGAGCAGTACGAGGACGTCTGGGAGATGACTGGCGATCACGCCGTCGACGCGAGCGTGGCGGGCAGCACCGAGGGGGACGGCACTCCCCGTGCGGCGTCGTCAGTCAGCGAAACCGTGAGCATCCCAAACCGGGACGCGGCGCTCATCGTCGGGTACGAGACCGACGGGTTCGAGATCGAGATCTCCGACGAGCGCTCCTGATCCGCCGTTCAGTCCGTCCCGTCGGCGTCGTCGGTCGGCGTCGGAGCCTCGGCCGCTTCTCGCTCATCGCCGTCCGCGTCCCCGCCGTCCTCCCAGTCGGCGAGCGTGGAGGCGTCGGCCGTCTCGTTCTCTGTTTCTACCGACTCCGCCGTCCCACCGACGACGGCGTCGTCGATGACGGGCTCGGACACCATCGACATCTCCTCGCGGGCGCGGATCGCCCCCTCGACGGTCGCCTCGTGGTGGACCTCGACGTACTCCGCGGCGATGTCCCCGCGGACGTTGGCGTCGGGGCCGACGCGGATCGTCCCGTTCCGTGTCGTGACGTTGCCCGTCACTTCGGTGTCGGCGCCGACGGTGATCCCCTCGCGGGCGCGGAGGCTGCCGAAAATCTCATTTCCGCGGCCGACCACGAGCGACTCGGCGCGGATGTTGCCGTGGAGGCGACAGCCGTCGCCGATCCGGCCCGGCGCTGACACCTGCCAGGCGTCGTCGCTGACGCGGCTTCCCCGCGGGATCAACACCGGCTCGTGGTCGCGCTCCTCCCCGTCGTCGAGCACGGCCGAGAGCATCTCCTCGGCTTTCTCCTCCTCGCCGATCCGCAACAGCTGCGAGAGGTAGACGAACAGGAACACGATCGTCGGCATCGGGTTCCGGATGACGATCCAGCCGTTGGCCTCGAAGCCGTCCTCGATGTCGACGTCGTCGCCGATGTCGAGGTTGCCGGCGACCCGCAGCCCGCGACCGAACACCACATGTCGAGCCGACAGTCGCCCTCGGCCTCGATGTGGCCGTCGAACGTGACCCGCTCGCCGGCCATCACGTTCCGGCCGCGGACGCCGAACTCGACGGTGCTTTGCCCGCCGACGATCACGTCCCCCTCCGTCACGAGGTCGTGCTCCTCGACGTGGGTCCCGGCGGGAATCACCAGCTCGTCGAGCGGATCGGAACGAAACGCTGGCACACCAGTATACGCGTGTTCGGCCGTATTAAACCCCACTGCTGCGTCTGACGCCCGTCTGACGCACGCACGCGATAGCACCGTCGCGATCGAACTCCGGTTGTCCCATTCACCTATTCGTATTCCGTGCTCGTGATCGCGCTGGGCGGGGTGTTCGTCCCGCTGCTGACGGGGCCGCGCGAGGAGCAGGAGGCCGCCGAGGACCGCGCGGCGGTGGCCGAATCCGAACTCGACGCCGCTATCGAGGAGGCCGAGGAGCGCGGCAGGCAGGCAGCGCTTGCCGAGGCCGAACGCGATCAGATGCAGGCGGAACTCACCCGCATCAGTGACAGCCAGTCACAGTTCGAGATGTACACTGACAAGGGTGGCCAGCATCGCTGGCGGCTCCGCCACCGCAACGGCAACATTACGCGCCCAACGCCGACGTCGAAGAACTGTCGGAGTAGCGCTCTCTCGACCGGAGCGTCACTCTACGATCGATTCGGCGACTTCGATCACTGTTTCTTCCGAGAGATCCCCGTTAACGCTGATCCCAAAGACCGTGTAGGCGAGCTCGTCGTCCGTCCACGCGATCCGGACGTTGTCTTCGGGCGTCGTGATCGTCGCGTTGACGCCGTCGATCTCGACAGGTTCGCTCTCGAAGAGGGGTGAGTCGTCCGTTGCCGACTCGGAGACGGTCACCATGATGCTCGTCCCGTTTTCGTTTCGGTACTGCAACGACGCGTAGTAACCCTGGATGTTCTCCCCGGCGATCGCGGTCTGGAACGTGTAGCCCTCCGGGAGATCGGGCTCCGGCAGGTCGAACGGCACCGCGGCCTCTGCGTCGTCGATGGAGTCGTACTGCTCGGGCGTGAGCTCCGAGAACTCCCGCACCTCGGCGTCCGCCGGCGGATCGAACGCGAAGACGTCGTCGTCGATCGGCTCGTCGAACGTGACCGCCTCGAACTCGTATTCGAACGTGAGTTCTTCCCCTCCAGCCGACAGCGTCATCTCCTGTTTTAGCGGGTAGTTCGTCTCCCGATCGATCCACAGCGTTCCCGAGTCGTAGGTCGCCTCCTCGGTGTCGGCGGTAAACTCGACCACGTGGACGTCACGACCGGCGACAGTCGCAGTTCCGTCGTGTGTGGCATCCAGGTTCGACGGATCGAGCTGCAGTTGCGTCTCGAGCGCCGATGCAGCCATGCCCAGCGACGACTGCGCGTGATCCGCCCTGACTACACGGTTCTCGTCCTCGAAGTACAGCCACGTCACCGTCCCGTTAGTCACAGTCACGGTCGGTTCGAGCCCGGCCGCGTCGGCCTCGACCTCGACGAGTTCGGTCCGCTGTTCGTCCGGCGGCCGGAGCCAGACCTCCTGTGTCCCCGTGACCGACTGCTCGCCGCTCGTCGAGGTTACCGTCATCGTCCCCGTGACGGTGTCGATGCTCTCACGGGCGTCGAGCGCCGCTCCGAGCAACTCGTCCGCATCGGGGCCCGTTCCGTCGTCCGTGTCGTCCGCCTCAGGTGTGTCACTATCGGGCGTCTCTCCACCGTCTCTGTCGCCCGCCTCGGGCGTGGCTGTCTCATTCGCGGTCTCCCCGTCATCGGCGTCAGCCCCGTTCTCCGAGGGGAGTCCGCCGAGACAGCCGGCAGTAACCAGCAGGCACGCGACTGCGAGGACCAGTACTGCACGTCGTCCGATCATGAGTAGCTGTGACGTGTAAGCTGGCATGAAGGTTACGGTCGACATCCTCCAGGCTATAGGGAGGAGGAGGCCGACTCCGCTTTGATCTTCACCGGCCTGATCGTGACGGTCACCCGGACCGACACTGACTTTTCACTCCCAGCCCTGGATCCTGGCGATGACTGCGGAGATCACCGCGGAGACGCGCGCGCAAGCGGTTGTGGACGCACTCGGGTTGCTGTACCACGACGACCTCGACCCCGACGAGTTCATGCTGTTTCCCGAAGACGGCGGGGCAGTGATCGAGGCGGAGGGCGACGTCAGCGACTGGGGCAGCATCTACGGCGGGCGTGACGCCTTCGAGTGTCTCGTCCGGACGATCCTCAGCCAGAACACCAGCGACGTCGCGAGCCAGCCCGCTCACGAGGCGCTGCTCGACCGCTACGGCGACGGGAGCGAGGGCCACGCCGGCCTCGCGGAAGCGCTGTCGGGTGCCGACCACGCGACGCTCGCCGAGACGATCCGCTCTGCGGGCCTGTACAACCAGAAAGCCGAGAAGATTATCGGCGCGGCCGAGTGGGTCTTAGAGGAGTACGGCACCACCGAGGCGTTCGACGGGTTCGTCGCCGACGGCGACCCCGAGACGGTCAGGCAGACGCTGCTCGGCATCGACGGCGTCGGCCCGAAGACGGCCGACTGCGTGCTGCTGTTCTCCGGGGGGCGCGGCGGCGTCTTCCCCGTCGACACGCACGTCCACCGGATCGCCCGCCGGATGGGGCTGGCGCCCGCCGACGCCGACCACGAGGAAGTGCGCGCACACCTCGAGCGCGAGGTCCCCGCCGAGAAGTGCGGCTTCGGGCACACGGCGATGATCCAGTTCGGCCGCGAGTACTGTAGCGCCCGCGACCCTGCCTGTCTCGACGACCCCGAGGCCTGCCCGCTGATCGGCCTCTGTGACCAGGTCGGCATCGACACGGTGGAGGGGACGGCAGTCGATCCGGGCGAGACGGTCGAGTAATCCTCGCCCGCCGGGGCGCCTGCCGGCTGTCGCCCGGGTTCGGCTCTTTATAAGCGTAGCTGTCCTGTTTCTCTCCCAGAGCCGAGGATAGCTTTATTCCACACCTCGACGTAGTAGCAGGTATGCGATTCGTCATTGTCGGTGCGGGCCGGGTCGGCCTCCGGACCGCACGCGCGATCAAGGAGAGCGACCACGAGGTCGTGCTCGTCGAGCCGGACCCGGAGGGCGTCGCGCGGGCTCGCGAGGAAGAGTTCGAGGTGGTCGAGGGTGACGGCTCGCGGGAGTCGGTACTCGAGCAGGCGGACGTCGCCTCTGCCGACGCGTTCGGCGCGCTGACCGGTGACCTCAACATCAACTTTGCGGCGTGCATGATCGCCAAACAGCACGGCTGTCGGACGGTCATGCGCATCGACGAGGACTACCGCGAGGAGATCTACCGGGAGTACGCCGACGAGGTCGACGAGGTGATCTACCCCGAACGGCTCGGCGCACTGGTCGCGAAGAACGCCCTGGTCGGCGGCAACATCCGCGCCATCGCCGACGTCGAGCAGAACCTCCAGCTCGTCGAGCTGACGATCACCGAATCCTCGCCGATGAAGGGGTACACGCTCAGCGAGCTCGAACTGCCGGCACGGACCCGCCTCCTCGCGTTCGGCAAGGAAGGGGCCCGGCTGATGCTCCCCACGCCCGACGAGACGCTGGACCTGGGCGACCACCTCGTCGTCCTCTCGGATTCGGAGAAGCTCGACGACGTCCGTAGCCTCATCGTCGGCGAAACCGGGCGGGCGACCGCGGGGGGAGCCTGACGTGCACACAGGTCGCGCCGTCAGGGCATCCATCGAGCGACACGGGAGGTGTCCCTAATGGTCAAAGCATACGTCATGGTCAAAGCGCACACGGGCGAGGCGGACAGGCTCAGGGAGGAGATCGCGGAAATCAACGGGGTCGAGCGGGCGCACATCGTCGCCGGCGACGTCGACATCATCGCGGTGGCGGACGTCGGCACTCCCGCCGCAGTCAAGGACATCGCCGCGTCGGAGATCCAGTCGATCGGCGGCGTCGGCAGCACGCAAACCTACATCGCGATGGACTAAGCCGGCTCACGCCGCATCCGTCGCCGACGCGACCCCTGCGAGCAGCTCCTCGAGGTTCCGTTTTCCGAGCGCGATCGTGTCGTAGTCCTCGGTCCCGACGCGACAGAACGTCGCCATCTCCGCTCCGGAGAGGCCGGCGAGCAGGGCGTGGCTGGTGTCGAACGTCATCGACGCGTCGGGGTACCGCTCGAGCAGTTCCGGAAACGCCGTCGCGTCGTAGTACGTCGAGACGATGTTTTCGAGACAGGGTGTAAGCCCCCGCCCGTGGGCCGCCGGAACGAGGTCGTCCAGCGCCGCGTGGACGAACTCGCGACACTCCCCCTCGGTCCACCCCAGCTCCCAGGCGTCGGAGGAAGGGTGGAAGACGACGAGCTCCGCCCCGAGGTCTGCGGCGAGGTCCATCCCTGCCTCGAACTCCGCGACGACCCCCTCCCGGACGGGCGTGAACGGCGAGCCGGGATCGATCGCAAACGGGAGGTGGACGGCGACGTCGACGCCGGCGTCGGCGAGCGTCTCCTGCATCGCCGGCGCGTCTCCGGCGATCCGCTCGCGGGCGTAGGGGCCATCGAGCAGGAGCTCCACGAAGTCGAACCCCGCCTCGCCGGCCCAGGCGACCGTTTCCTCGAACGGCAGGTCCAGCCCGAGCGTGAACCCGAGGTCGAGGTCCGGTGCCCCGCCACCTGTCGCCGTGTCGCTGGCGTCCATGGAGACAGGAGAACTACGCCGGCCGCTTATCGCTTGTGATCTGGTCCCGGCGGTCCCGCTGACAGCGGCGCACTGTCGCTGGCCTCGCTCACAGCGGCATCGTCGCGCTAGCCTCGCTCACGCTCACAGAGGCGTCGCGCTAGCCTCGCTCACAGGGGCGTGCCGCCCTCGCCGGCCTGGCTCGCCTCGGAGATGAGCGAGGAAACCGGGGATTCGTACTCGTAGCCGGGAACGATCCCCTCGACGTAGGTCGCGTCGAGGTCGACGCGTGCCCGCGTCGCTTTCGGCGCTTCCTCGAGTCTGCGGGTCAGCGTCTCCCGCCAGCTCTCCGCGAGCACGTCGCCGATCTCCTCGACCGTCGCCGCATCCAGCGTGGGAACGAGCACGGTCACCGCGTACTGCACCGGATCGCCGTCCGCCGTCGCCGCCACTGTCGTCTCGAACGTAGTCGTCGTCAGTGCGTACCCCCCATCCGTGGCCTCGTAGGCGTCGTGTGCCTGGAACGCCGACGCGACGCCGTCCGGAACGTTGCTACTCATTACTGCCATCGTGGGTCTCCGGGTGCAAAAGATACCTGACTTCGACGGGCAACGTCGCACGCCCGGACTCGTCGCGGGTGGTTCGCGGCTTCGCCGCTCACGTTCCCGGGCGCTCGCTTCGCTCGCGCCCTTCGTGCGAGGGCTGGGATTCGAACCCGATGCCAGACCTCGCTTTGCTCGGTCTGCCGTGATTCGAATCCCCGCACGATTCTC
>PXSF01000052.1 GCA_003022845.1 Halobacteriales archaeon SW_10_66_29
CGTACACGAGCGCCACGACGTGGCGCGTGGAGCCGTCATAAGACACGCGGTGTCGCGCTGCGGATCCGCCCGGCTCCCCGCTACTGAACACAGAACCGCTTTCCCCTGTGGTTCTCCCTCCCCTTTTGCGAACGGTGCCCGAACAGTCATCGCGTGGCGTGGTTTCCGTCGGCTGTCGCTCCGGGGATTTATGGAGACACAAGTCATAGCACGCGCCGATGGGCAGTAGCCACGAGTCGAGTGAGCCACCCGACGTCGCCGAGATCGCGTCGCTGTTCGACGTCTACGAGATCAGGCAGGAGGGCGAGAAAGTGCTGTACATCGGCGAGCCGACCGTCTCCGGCACCCGCCTGGAGGAGGAACTCTGGCCGCTGTTCCGCGAGCACGGGTACGAGGTGTCCCTGCAGCGAGGATACAAAGGGGAAGACAGCATCCCCCTGTCGCGCGGCGAGTACGTCCTCGTCGCCGAGCCGTGGTCGATCGGCGTCGAGGGCATTCCCTGGACGAACGTCGTCCTGTTCGTCGCGACGGTGTTCTCGACGCTATTCGCCGGCGCCTTCTTCTGGTACCAGGTGCCGCTCACGGAGGAGCCCTGGCGGGCGATCGAGGCCTGGCCGTTCGTCCTGGCCATCATGGGCGTGCTCGGGATCCACGAACTCGGCCACTACGTGATGAGCCGCTACCACAACGTCCAGGCGTCCCTTCCCTATTTCATCCCGCTGCCGACGTACATCGGCTCGATGGGCGCCCTCATCCGGATGAAAGGCCGTATCCCGAACCGGAAGGCGCTGTTCGACATCGGCGCCGCCGGGCCGCTCGCCGGCCTGGTCGCGACGGTCGTCGTGACGGCCATCGGGCTCCAGCTCGATCCGCTCACGGTCCAGCAGACTGCCGTCGAGGGCGGCGGCGAGCAGGTCGTGTTCAACGAGCCGCCGCTTCTGGAGATCATCGCGTCGGTGACGGGGACGACCGAGCGCCTGGAGTCGGGGGTCGTCCACCCGGTGGGGTTCGGCGGCTGGGTCGGGATGCTCGTCCCCCTGCTGAACATGCTGCCGGTCGGCCAGTTCGACGGCGGCCACATCCTGCGGGCGGTAGTCGGCGAGAAGCAGCGCGCGATCGCCGCCGCCGTCCCCGGCGCGCTGTTCGCGCTCGCGGCCTACCTCCTGTTCATCCGCGACGGCGTCAACTCCGTCGGGATCTGGATCATGTGGGGGCTGTTCGCGCTCGGGCTCGCCTACGCCGGCCCTGCGACCCCGGTCGACGAGGAGTCGCTGGGCTGGCCCCGGGTCCTGCTCGCGATCCTCACGTTCGTCCTCGCGGCGCTCTGTTTCACTCCGGTCCCGATCGAGATCGTCCAGGCGAGCTAACTCCCGCGACCGACGCCTCTCATACGGTCGTTCGTGAGTATTTTCGGGACTGTCCCGTCATATCGGGCGTTTGACGGGCTCTGACGGACGAACTGTGACACCGTCGCGGTAACGAATCACGAACGACCGTATGAAACGTGTGCATACACCGGTTTGCGTGTCTGACTATTTCACAGAGTCACGTCCGGGTGTATATCAGTGCGTGTACCCCCGGTCCGGCAGCGGCTCCCCGTCGAGCGTGATCCCCTCCTCGGTGACCGTTCCGATCGGCGTCAACGACACCGTCGTCGCTGCGCGGAGTTCCGCGAGGTGTTGCTCGGGGATCGTACAGACGAGTTCGAAGTCCTCGCCGAAAAAGCGGCTCAGCTCCCGCTGTTCGTCGTCGTCGTCGACGACGGCTTCGAGTTCGGGGGCGACCGGCAGCGGGGACTCGACGGCGAACCCGCAGTCGCTGGCCTCCGCCAGCTGGTGCAGCGAGCGCGCCAGCCCGTCGCTGCTGTCCATCATCGCCGTCGCGTGGGTTGCCAGCTGCCGCCCCGCCGCGACACGGGGCTCGAAGCGGAACAGCTCGTTCGCGCGTTCGTGCTCGCCGGCCTCAAACAGGCGAAGCGCCGCCGCGCTCCGGCCCAGTGTGCCAGTGACGCAGACGGCGTCGCCGGGCGTCGCGCCGGACCGCCAGACTGGCGTCTCGGCCCGGCCGAGCGCCGTCGACGCGACCGTGAACTCCTCGTGACCGTCCAGGTCGCCGCCGACGTACTCGGCGCCGACGTTCGCAGAGACGTCGGTTGCACCCGCGACGAACGCCGCGAGTTCGTCCCAGTCGAAGGCGGGGGCGCCGTAGACGGCGACCGTCGCAACCGCCTCCCCGCCCATCGCGGCGACGTCCGACAGCGAGGCGGCGACGGCCCGCCAGCCCGCGGTGTACCTGGTCGTCCCGGCCGGGAAGTCGGTCGACTCGTGGAGCATGTCGGTCGTCAGCACCAGGCCGTCGACGACGGCCGCGTCGTCGCCAGCTTCCGGTACCTCCTCTGTGATCCGCGTCAGTGCCGACCGCTCGTCCATGGCTGCATTACTGCGCCTCGACGGAAATACCCTCCCGTCGAGTAATCGACCGCGTTCGTGCGTGCGAGGCGTTCACAGGCGGTCGAAGCGGATGCCACGAGGCTTGACCCCGTGGAGGAAGCCGACACTCTATTCGACTATCCACGCCCGATAGCACGGCTGACTCCCCACTACATATAAAAATTTATTAGATGGTAGATTCTAATGTGAATTGCGATGGATGACGACGTACCACGACGTAGTGTTCCCATCAAACTCGACGTTCCAGAACAGCGTCGTGGCGACCTCCATCAGACGAAAGACCAATTTCTGCACTGCGCCAACCGCACAAGCGAGTGGGCGTGGCGATACGACGACTACTGCATCACCAGCAAAAGTAAAGCTGAAGATGCACTCTATGAGGACTTGCGCGAAGATACCGACCTCACCGCGAACCTCGTCCAGAAAGGCATTCGTCGTGCAATCGAAGCCGTCGATAGCGGTGTAGAGAAATTAAAACAAGGTGAAAACACGAGCCAACCACATTTCGACTCGTGGAGTGTCGTCTACGACAAGCGGAGTGCGACGTTCAACGATGACCACGCCACCGTCTCGACACCGAACGGGAGAGTCACCGCCGAATACGTCTTCCCACCCGAAGACGAGCGTGAAGACACTCCGTTCGGGCGCTACTACGAGAGCGACGAGTGGGATGCCTCCAGTGCCACACTCCAGTACGATGAACAGGAAGACACCTTCTACTTGCACGTTACGCTGAAGAATCCAGATTACACGGTTGACGGAACAGAACGTCAAGAAGCCGAATTACCCGACGACCACGACAAGAACGGAGTGGTTCTTGGAGTGGATTTGAACGTAACCGGCGCGTTCGCCGTCACCTCGACAGGCGCATTCATCGGCAGTGCTGACTATCTCACCCACAAACGCGACGAGTATGAACAACGCCGTGGCAGTCTGCAACAGACAGGGACACGGTCGGCTCATCTTGCGATTGAGTCCATTGGTAGCAAGTTCAGCGATTGGTCGCTGGATTGGTTGCACAACCGCGCCAATGACCTCGTTGAAGAAGCGCAGATTGCCGATGTGGATGGCATTATCTTCGAGGATCTCGATCACATCCGCGAGAACATTGCTAACGGCTCAAAGTTCCAGCAATGGGCGTACAAAAAATTCGTGGAACTCGTGGAGTACAGGGTTGAGTCCACGGTGTTGTTCGTGGATTTCGTGAATCCAGCGTACACGAGCCAACGCTGCTCGCAATGTGGCTTTACACACGAGGACAACCGAGAGGACAAACAGTTTGTATGTCAGGACTGCGGATACGAGATAAACGCGGATTACAACGGGGCGAAGAACATTGCGAATAGGTATTGCGGCTATATCCATCGTGGGCAGAAGTCTCGTGGTGGATGGGCCAGCAGTCAACTGGCCCTCAAGTCAGGGACGTTGAACGTGAACGGCGAATACACGCCTGCCGAGTTACTCGGTTAGAACGGGAGTCCACTGGCAAGCTCCGGGGCTTGACCCCGGAGCAGTTGACAGGCAGCCTGCAGGCGTGAGGGCGGTGATATAAATAACTGGAGGAAGTACGGTCCGTCAGTCAATCATGGCGCGTGTCGAATGTGTCGATCTACAGCGGGTGTTCAGCCTCAGGGACGGTGGCGAGGAGGTCGCTGTTGACTCGATATCAGTGACGATCGAGGAGGGGGAGTTCACGACTGTCGTGGGCCCGAGCGGCTGTGGCAAGACGACGTTCCTCCGGATGATCGCGGGACTAGAGACGCCGACGAGCGGCGAGATCCGTTTCGACGGCGAGCCGGTCGAACATCGAGTACGGGCTGAAGTACGCCGACGTCCCGACCGAGGAGGTCAAACAGCGGGTCGAGGAGATGGCTTCGATGGTCGGGATCGAGGAGCTTCTCGACAAGAAGCCGCCACAGCTGTCGGGCGGCCAGCAGCAGCGCGCCGCACTCGCGCGGGCCCTGATCCGTGACCCCGAAGTGTTCCTGCTCGACGAGCCGCTCAGCGATCTGGACGCGAAGCTGAAAACGGAGATGCGCACGGAGCTCAAGGAGCTCCACCAGCAGTTCCCGAAGACGACGATCTACGTCACGCACGATCAGCAGGAGGCGATGACCCTCTCCGACAGCGTCATCGTGCTGAACGACGGCCGGATCATGCAGAAGGCGCCGCCGGAGAAGGTCTACAGCGCCCCGGAGAACACGTTCGTCGCGCAGTTCATCGGCTCCCCGACGATCAACATGTTCGAGGCGACCCTCGAGAGTGGGGCGCTCGTGGCTGACGTACTGCAACGGGCGGTTCCCATCGCGGAGGAGCTACAGGCACGGATACGGGAGAAGGCAGATGGCGGCCTCCAGCTCGGGGTCCGGCCGAACGACCTCACGCGGACCGAGGACGGGGCAGAGGCGTTCCTCGAGGGCTCGGTCAAGGTGTTCGAGCAGATGGGTGACGAGACGATTCTCCACCTGATCCTCGAGGGGACCGACAGGGAGATCCGCGTGAGCGTCCCGCCGTCAGTCATCCCCGAGCAGGGCGACCAGTTCCAGTTCACGTTCGATCACGGTGACGCGCACCTGTTCGACCGCGAGACCGGCGAGGCGATCACGAACGGCCTCGACGTCCCGAAACCGCCCGCATGAACCTGGAACGGACGGTGCCCTCGCAGGGACACGCGGGACGGCTCCGCCAGCCAACAGATGCGGGTCGACGCCGCGGACTGTACCCGGCGCCGGAGCGGTGTCGCTGACGCATGGAAGTTCGAATCACGCCGAGCGAGGTGCACGGTCGGGTTTCCGCCCCGCAATCGAAAAGCTACACACACCGGGCCATACTCGCAGCAGGCCACGCCGGCGCCGGGACGGTCTGCAACCCGCTGGCGAGTGCCGATACGGCGGCAACGATCCGCGCCGCGGAGCTGTTTGGCGCCGATATAACCCGCGGGGACGGAGAGCTAACCGTCGAGGCCCCCGCGGGGTGGCCCCTGACGCCGCCGGATGTCGTCGACTGCGGGAACAGCGGGACGACCTTCCGTCTGATGACGGCGACAGCCGCCCTCGCTGGCGGCACGACAGTGCTGACCGGCGACGGATCGCTGCGCACCCGCCCGCAGGGACAGCTCCTGCAGGCGATCACGGAGCTCGGGGGACGGGGCACGAGTACGCGCGGAAACGGGCAGGCCCCCGTCATCGTGTCGGGTCCGATACGGGGGGGCTCGGTCGGGATGGTCGGTGAGACCTCCCAGTTCATCAGCGCCCTGCTGATGGCGGGGGCACGGACCGACGCGGGGATCGACATGACCTTGCCGTCGCCGCCGAACGAGGAGCCGTACATCCATCTCACGATCGACCTCCTCGACGCGTTCGGCGTCGACGCGGCAAAAACCGACGCCGGGTTCGCCGTCGGCGGCGGGCAACAGTACGGCCGGGACAGCCCCTACGAGGTGCCGCCGGATTTCTCGTCGATGTCGTATCTGCTCGCCGCCGGCGCGGTCGCCGGCGAGGTGACTGTGACCGGGGTACGGCCGAGCGTCCAGGGGGACCAACGGATCGTGGACCTCCTCGGCGAAATGGGGGCGGACGTGCGGTGGGACAGGGACGCGGGTGAGATAACAGTCGGGCGGCGGCCCCTGACGGGGATCGAGGTCGACATCGCCGACGTTCCGGACCTGCTGCCGACGATCGCCGCCCTCGGCGCGGTCGCTGACGGGACAACCCGGATCCGCAACTGTGGTCACGTCCGGCACAAGGAGACCGATCGGGTGGATCTAATGGGGGAGGCACTTTCGGAGATGGGGGCTGTCGTCTCCGACACGCCGGAGACGCTGGTCGTTCGCGGCGGGGAGTCGTCGCTCACCGGCGGGGTCCTGCCGAATACCGCCGACCACCGCCTGATAATGGCGCTGTCAGTTGTGGCGCTCGCGGCGGACGGGATCACGACGATTCCCGACGCGGCACACGTCGACATCTCGTTTCCTGGGTTCTTCGATTGCCTCGCAAAGCTGGGTGCCAGGTTCACCCAGGAGTGATCTCCGACCGACCCCTCCATCCACCTCGATGGCGTTCCGATTCCCATGTGAAATCACCTGGAATCGGTACCCGTCTTCGGCGAGCACTGGTCCAAGATAATCGGCGGCGTCGACGAGAAACAGCACGTCGTCAAGTTGCTAGCGGCGGTGCAACTCGTCGAGAAACTGACTGGCATCCCGCAGTGACATACCCGCCAAGTGACACCGGATTCTCTAACTTAACGCGACCGAACAGACCTCCCGAAAATTGGAAAGGTGTGTCCAAATTCACACTCCGGACGGAACTTTCTAATTCACATGTCGTTTTCGCAAGATTTTTTGAT
>PXSF01000053.1:0-8720 GCA_003022845.1 Halobacteriales archaeon SW_10_66_29
GTGTGTCGCCGACGCCCGGGATTCGGGCTCCTCGACCGCGTGGAACACGTCCCAGAACTCGGCGGCGTCGATCCCGTGCTCGGCGAGGACCTCTGCCCGGGAGTCGCCGTAGCCGTACCAGAGGCACTCGGCCTCGTGGTCGGTGAACGACGTCCCCAGTTCAGCGCCGACGTCAGCGAACAGGTGGTGGATGTACGACTCCTCGACATCGATGAGCGTCCCGTCGAGGTCGAGCAGCCAGAAGTCGAACGTGCTACCGGTCATCGGGACTACGTTGGTAGGACAGTCAGCAGTAAATACTTTCCGGCAGTATTCGGGGTACGTGGCTGGGCCAGCGCCTCAAACGGCGGTCGGGTCGACCCGCCCGGCGACGAGGACGAGACTGCCAAGGAGCAGGAGGGTGGCGGCGGGCAGCAGCCACTGGAAGGCGGTCAGCAGCACGCCCCCGGCCTGGATGCCGACCACGAGGAAGATCACGGGGCCACAGCACGCGCTGCCCGCGAACAGCGCCGGCACGGCCGCGAGGATCCCCGTCCCCGCCTCGATCCCGCAGGATTTCGGCTGCGTGACCGCGAGGTACGTCAGCGCGATGTTCAGGCCCACGAGCACCGAGAGGAACAGGCCGATCGCGGTGTTCAGCGGCGAGAACACCCAGGTCCCGATCCGGACGTCCAGCACCGCGATCGGCTCGTACTGGTAGTGGCCCGGTCCCGGCTCGAACATCCGGTCGAGTGGCTGATCGACGACGAACGAGGAGAAGCCGACGCCGGGGTCGAAGGTGAAGTCCTGCATCACGACGAGAAACGCCGTCAGGTAGAGGGCGGTCACGGCGAGGACGACCGCCAGCGTCCCGGGCCGCCGGAGCAGGCCTCCGACGAGCGATCCGGTCGTTGCGAGGCGCTTGCGGGTCTTCCCCGGCAGCGCGGCGAGCCGTTCGTTCGGTGGTTGCTGGTTTGACATTGTGAGTGCTTAGCAACTGCGTCAGGCGACGAGCTCGAGGTCGGAGTAGAACCCGACCCACGCGAACCACATTCCGTCGAAGGCATTGACCGACCCAAGCGGAAGGCTCCCGGCGCCGTGGGTTCCGTCGGGGCTCCCGTACCCCTCGGAAGTTCGCTCGACGGAAATTTCGTCGGGGTTGCGGTAGATGTAGGCCGTGTCGAGTGCGGGATCGTAGGCAGCCAGGTACGGGACGCCGCCGACGGTCGTTTCGAGCAGTCCCTCCTCGCGCAACAGCTCCTTCTCGAAGGCGACGGCGCCGTCGGTACTGCGTGCGCCGATGACGATGTCCTTGGGCGGCAGCCGGTCGTCCTCGTCGAGGGTATCGAAGAGGAACCGGTCGTTGTCGTAGTAGCCGCCCCGCGGGTTGTACGAGCCGTAGGGGTCGTGCCCGTAGTTGCGGGCGTAGCCGGTGTTCGTGTTCAGCACCTGCGTCTCGGGATGTTCGTCGCGCCACCGCTCCCAGGTCGTCCAGGTGACGCGGAGCTCCCGGAGGGACGCGCCGGTCAACTCCCCCGTCACGGCCGTTCCGAGGATCTGTGGCCACCAGGAGTCGGTCGCCCGGTCGTACATGATGAGGTTGTTGTTGACGAGCATGCCCGAGACGCCGAACTCGACGTCGCCGCGCTCGAACCCGACGACGGTGCCAGTCAGCGGGCAGTAGCTCACCGCGACGTTGCGCCCGCCGACGGTGTCGTTGACGATCTCGTGGTGGACGAGGACGTCCTGCCGGTAGGCCCGCGCGTCGCCGTCGATCTCGACGCCGAACACCGGGTCCTCGGGGTCGAGGTCCTCGTCGCCCTCCGCGGCGCTGTCGAAGTTCGGGTCGTCGATCGACGGGATGCCGTCCTTCGGCGGCCCCCCGCTGACCGCGTTCTCCGCGAACGTCGACAGCTCGTACTGCAGCGGCACCTCGGGTTCGACCAGCGGCATCGGCCCCTCGACCTGCTCGGCTGACTGCTCGCCGTCGCCACTGTTCGCGGTCCCGTCGCCGTCCGTGCTGGCCCCGTCGCCGCCGTTGTCAGCACCGTTCGCGCTCCCCTCGCCGTTGCCGTCCCCACCGCCGGTGCAGCCCGCGAGCGCCGCCAACCCTCCGCCCGCGAGCAACAGCAGGCGTCGACGGGATGGTTCCTGTGACATAGCCAACAGTACGCCGGACCGACGAATAAACCGAACCCGATCGTGTGAACGGTGGACACAGCCGGGGCTGGGGGAGACCGGCGCCCGGCGCGAAGCCGATGCCGTCGAGGTATTCGTCGAACTCGTAGGTGCGGACGATCTCCTCGTCGGAGAGCAGGTCTGCCGTACCTCTCCCAACGGCGGCGGGCGCCACAACCGTTCGGCTCGCGGCACTGTGACCGCTGCTGGAAACAAAGCTTACTAACGCTGGTTCACCGTACTCCCGGCACCCATGAGTGTACACAGCGACTGGGGCGACTGGCTGCCGCGGGCGATCGCGGCCGCAGACCCCGACGGGGTCGCGTGCTGGTATCTCGGCTGCAACGGGATCGCGCTCAAGAGCGCGGGCGGGACGACGGTGTTCATCGACCCGTACCTGGGCACCGGCGACCCACCGCGGACGGTCCGGATGATCCCGGTCCCCTTCGAACCGGGCGACGTGCAGGCGGCCGACGCCGTGCTCGCGACGCACGAACACACCGACCACGTGCACGGGCCGAGCCAGGCGCCGATCGTCGCCGATACCGACGCGACGTTCTACGGGCCCGGCGCCAGCGTCGACGTCGTCGACGAGGAGGAGTGGGTCGACAACTGGGACGTCGCCGCCGACGACGTCGAGACGGTCGCGGAGGGCGACACGTTCGCGGTCGGCGACTTGGAGATCACGGTCGGCCCCGCAAACGATCCCGACGCCGACGAGCCGGTGTCGTACGTGATCGAGCACGACGCCGGTACGTTCGTCCACGGCGGCGACGCGCGGCCGGGCGCATTCGGCGCGATCGGCGAGCAGTTCGACGTCGATGTGGCCGTCCTGGCGTTCGGGACGGTCGGGATCCTCCCGGACAAGGCGACGGGCGAGCCGACGGAGACGAAGTGGTACAACGACGAGAACATGCTGATCGAGGCTGCCGGGGAGCTGGGGGTCGACCGGCTGGTGCCCACCCACTGGGACATGTGGCGCGGGCTGACCGCGGATCCGACGGCACTGCACCACCACGCGAGCAGCTTCGAGCACCCCCGCGAGCTGGAGATCGTCGAGATCGGCGACAGGTTCGATCTGTGATACGGACTGCTGTGATTCGCCAGCTTCGTCGAGTCACGAACCGCGGTCGGGCGATGCTAAAACAGCCACCATTGTGATACCCTGCCGAAAATAGTCACAGCAGTCCGCACGAGGTTGGCCGCCCCGAACCGACCGCTCGCAGCCCCTCACCCCGTAAAATGCGAATTTGATAACAGTAAGTAGCTTTAATACCTTCCGAAAACCCAAATGTAGACATGAGTGATTCACAGGCCTACGAGGAGGTGACAGTCGCCTCGGAGGGGGTCACCGTCAAAAAGCGGTTCGAGGAGGACGAGTTCCCCGTCCCGGCGATCGCCTTCGAGTTCGAGTCGAACCGCGACGAGGGGGTCACCGTCCGGCTGACGGACACGGTACCCGACGACATCGAGGTCGAGGACCTGGGCTTTCACCCGGAGTACGGCAGCGAGTACTGGACCATCGACGACGACCAGATCACGTTCGAGCGCGACCTCGACGCGAACTCCTCGTACACGACGGTGTACGGGATCCGCGCGACCGGAAGCGACGACGTCCAGCAGTTCCTCGCCGAACCGACGCTGGAGTCGGTCGACCCGCCGCTGCCCGAGGGCGAGAGCCACGAGGACGTCATCCCCGAGACGAGCGACGACGTCGTCAAGGACGCCATCGCCGGCGACGGCGAGATCCCCGGGCTCGAAGACGAGGACGAGGAGGACGATGAGGACGAGGAGGATGTCGGCACGCTGGACCTGAAAGACCCCAACGATCCAGAATCCGGGACGGCGGACGCCAGTTCGGACGGCGCCGAGGCTGGGGGCGGGGCCGACGCTGGCGCCGGGGACGCGGAGGACGGCAGCGGGGAGGTTACCGTCTCCGACGACAGCCTCATCGCCACGATGGCGACGGAGATCCGCCAGAAGAACGTCTCCGCCGAGGACGTGAAGCTGCTCCGGCAGGCGTTCGAGATCGCCGCCGAGGAGGGCGGCTCCACCGCCGCGAAGATCGAAGCTGATCGAGGAGTTCGAGGGCCAGGTCGAGCAGTTCGACGACCGGCTCGACGAGTTCGAGTCCACGCTCGACGACCAGAGCAGGCAGATCGACGCCATCGACGAGACGGTCGAGGCCGTCAGCGAGGACGTCGACGCGATGTCCGAGGACGTCGAGTCGATGGGCGAGGAGGTCGCGACGGTCAACGACGACGTCGACACGCTGGACGAGGAGGTCAGCTCCGTCCGCAGGGAGGTCAACGGCCTGGGCACCGAGGTCGAGGAGTTCGAGGACGCGGTCGAAGCGGTCGAGGAGGAGGTCGAGGAACTACAGGAGGAAGTCACCGACGGGAGTTCGAGGACGCGGTCGAAGCGGTCGAGGAGGAGGTCGAGGAACTACAGGAGGAAGTCACCGACGACGACGTCGCCGAGCACATCGAGGAGATCGAACAGAGCATCGAGGACCTCGAGGTCTGGCAGGAACAGATCAAAGAGACGTTCGGCGGGTAGCCACAGGCCCGGGCACGCGGTCCGTAAACTGTTTCGTTCGTCCGGTTCCTACGACCGCTGATGGCAGAGTTCAATCTCCAGCCGCGTCTGGACGCCACCGGGAGCGAGGCGGGCGACGCCGTGGCGCTACTGACCCCCCACGTCGAGGAGTACGAGTCGGTCGCGTTCGGTGAGGACTCGACCGACGCCACGGAGCGCGACGGCGTACTCGTCCCCGACGCGTACCTCGAAATCGACGGCGTCGGGGTGTTCGCCGAGATCTACACGGCGCTGACCCCGGAGCAGTCGGTCGTCGACGTCGGCCTCTGGGGACCGACCGCCGAACGGTTCCCCGTCCGCGTCCAGCACTACGCGCTCCAGCAGATCAGCCAGCCGGACCTCTACGAGTTCCACGCGCTGGACAGCAAGGTAACGCTCGTGATCGCCGAGAGCAAACTCGAAGCCGAGGAGGTCCAGCGCGAGGTGCCTGGCGCCGCCCTCGGGTGAGTTTCGCGGTAGTTTCGCGGCAACTTCGCGGCAACTTCACGGCAGTTTCGCGGCAGTTTCACGGCCGATCTCGGGGTGAGAATCGGGCTAACGGACCCCCGCGACCGGCAGCCATTTGGGAGGCGCGGCCGACCTTCCGGCCATGAAGCTCACCTTTCTCGGCACGGGCAGCGCGATGCCGACCGGCGAGCGGTTCCAGACCGGCCTGTTGCTGGAGTCGGGCGAGGACCGCCTGCTCGTCGACTGCGGCAGCGGCGTCCTGCACCGCCTCGCCCGGACCGGGACGGGCTACGAGGGCGCCGACACCCTGCTTTTGACCCACCACCACCTCGATCACGTCTCGGATCTGCCCGTCCTGCTGAAAGCGCGGTGGCTCGCCGGCGAGGACTCGCTCACCGTCGCGGGCCCGCCGGGCACCCGCGACCTCGTCGAGGGGCTGCTCGGCGTCCACGAGTACATGCAGGATCGGCTGGCACTGTCGATCCGCGAGGTCGACCCCGGCGAGCAGTTCTCGCTTGCCGGGTTCGACGTGCGGTCGATGGAGACCCGCCACTCGATGCAGTGTCTGGCTTACCGGTTCGTCCCCGCTGGCGCGGAGGGACCAGTGTTCGCGTTCAGCGGCGACAGCGAGGCGTTCGAGGAGCTGATCGAGTTCGCCGACGGGGCTGCCGTGTTCGTCCACGACTGCTCGTTCCCGGACGACGTCGACGTCTCGAACCACCCGACGCCGTCCTCGCTCGGCGAGACGCTCGCCGGCGCCGACGCCGAGATCGGCCGCGTCTATCTCTCCCACCTGTACCCCCACACCGACGGCAACCACGAGGCGATGCTCGACTCGCTGGGCGAGCACTACGACGGTGACGTCCGCTTTGCGGCGGACGGGCTGACTGTCGACGTCTCCTGACGGAGAACGGGCCGCTTCGAGCGGTGTCAGGGCCGTTCGAGCGTGATCCGGAAGTCGGCACCGCCGTGCTCGCTGTCGGCGACGGCCACCGCGCCGCCGTAGGATTCGACGAGCGTCCGGGCGAGGCCGAGCCCGAAGCCGGTCCCGTCGCTGTCGGGGCCTTTCTGTCCCATCTCGAAGATCCCGTCGCGGACTTCATCGGCGATCCCAGCGCCGTCGTCAGCCATCCCGATCAGCACGGTGTCCGGCGTCGGCTCCTCGGTCCGCAGCCGGACGGTGACCGGGCACTCGTTGTGGACGACAGCGTTCGAGAGGATGTTGGTGAACACCGAATCGATGAGGTCGCCGGCGTACACCTGGTACTCGAAGGCGGCGGGGTCGTACTCGACGGTGAGGTCGTCGAACTTGGCGCGGACGTCCGCGACGACGTCGGTCACGATCGGTTCGAGGTCGCGGACCTCCGGTTCGCCCTCCTGCTCGAGGGTCTTGACGGTCTCGCCGACGTTGTCGATCAGCTCCGCGGCGCTCTCGGCGGTCCGCTGGATCTTCTCGGCGTGCCCGGCGAGCTGATCGTCGTCCTCGACGGCCGTCGCGATGGCGTCGGAGAAGCCGGCGATAACCTGCAGGTCGTTGCCCAGGTCGTGTCTGAGCAGGCGGTCGTACACCTCGACCATCTCCTTGCGCTTGGCGAGGTCGTTGCGGGCCCGTTCGAGGCGCTCGCGCGATCGGATGTTGACGATCGCCGTCGCGATGTGTTCGGCGAAATAATCGGCGGGTTTGACGTGAAACTCCTCGAGGCGGTCGAGCGTCGACCAGTCCGACACGAGCACGGCACCCCGCGCCCCCATCTCGTCGCGGTAGATCGTCGGCGCGGCGAGCGAGACCGCGCCGTGGGGACAGCCGTCGCAGCCGTCCGGGTCGACTACCTCCACGTCCTCGTTCCTGTAAGCGATCTCCACGCCGTCGCGGGCGCAGACGACGACGTTCCCCGTTTCGTAGGCGCGCTGTGCCAGCGGCCCCGGTTCGTCGCCCCCGTGGACGCCGTTCCGGAGGCTCTCCAGGACCCTGAGCTCCCCGTTGCGGATCTCCGCCAGCGTCGGTGACGGATGACCGTCGATGAACTGGGGCGTCGCCTCCATCGACAGCATCGCGACCTCCTCGACCGACTCGAGGTGGTAGATCTCCCGGCTGTACTTGACGATCCGACCCGCCGTCTTCACCGTCCGCTCGCGCGGATCCCGGCGGCTCGCGTGGTCTTCCTCTGACATTCGTGCTCGCGTTCCTACTACTACCCGATAATGGAAGTCGATATAAAAAACCGTTTCCCCCAACCGACTGATAAGAATTCCGGGGACAGAGCTAACGTGGTGGTGGCCCAACGGTGGGTATGCAGCAGTTTCCCGACCTGGGGGTCGACGTCCCGGAGCTGACCGCCGCGGAGTTCAAACGACGGCTCGACGATGGGGAATCGTTCACGCTGCTGGACACCCGCCGGCCGGCGGACTTCGAGGCGTGGCACATCGAGCACCCGAACCTGCGGAGCGTCAACGTCCCGTTCACGGCGTTTCTCGACGCCCGGGGCAATCCGGCGGAGTCGGTGCCAGAGGGCGTGCCCGACGAACCGCTTGTGACCTGCTGTGCGAAAGGGATTTCCAGCCGCTACGTCGCGGAGTTTCTCGCCCGGGAGGGCTGGGACGTGATGGGCCTCGAAGACGGGATGGAGGGGTGGGCGTCGCTGCTCGAAGCGCTTCCGGTGACAGCCGGTGTCGCCGACGACGCCGAGATTGTACAGTTCCACCGCCCCTCCAGCGGCTGCCTGTCGTACCTGCTGGTCGCCGGCGGGGACGCCACCGTGGTGGATCCGCTCGACGCGTTCGCCGCCGAGTACGTCGCCGCCGCGGACGAGCGGGGCGCGACGCTGCGGTACGCCGTCGACACCCACGTCCACGCCGACCACGTCAGCGGCGTCCGTGCGGTCGCCGAAGCGAGCGATGCGACGGCCGTGATGCCCCAGGGTGCGACCGATCGCGGACTGGCGTTCGACGCCGAGCTCGTCGAGGCCGGCGAGGACCTTCCGCTTGGCGAGCAGTCAATCGAGGCCGTCGGATTGCCGGGGCACACCACGGAGATGCTGGGTTACCGGTTCGGCGGCGCGCTCGTCTCGGGTGATACGATCTTTCTGGATGGCGTTGCCCGGCCGGACCTCGAAGACGCGGCGGCGGCCCGCGAGGCGGCCGGCACGCTCTGGGAGACGCTGCAGGCGCTGGCATCGGAGCCCGCTGACCTCGTCGTTGCCCCGGGACACGTCGGGCCGACGACCGTGCCGGGTGAGGACGGTTCCTTTACTGCTCGGCTCGGTGAACTCCGGGAGCGACTGCGGGCGTTCGAGGAGGACCGCGAGGCGTTCGTCGAGCGAGTCACTGGCGATCTGCCACCACGGCCCGCCAACTACGAGCGGATTATCGCGATCAATCTGGGGCAGGAGTCGGCGAGTGCATCGGAAGCGTTCGAACTGGAACTCGGCCCGAACAACTGCGCTGTATCCGAGTGATTTGGCGGTGCGATTGACGCCGTATTGATTGCAGACAGCAAGAAAGCCCCAGCCGGCTCCGCT
>PXSF01000053.1:8748-10931 GCA_003022845.1 Halobacteriales archaeon SW_10_66_29
GTTCGACGAGCGAGACGACGTAAGCACCGCAGCGAACGGAGTGAGCGAGGAGCGCAGCGAGCGGCCGGCCGACCGCAGGGAGGCCGGCGACTGCTCGAACGGCGTCCTCGCGAGCGCAGCGAGCGAGGGCTCGATTGACGAGCGGAGCGAGTCGATCGGTGAGCGAAGCGAGCCGTGAGAGTCGCAGCCGTCGAACGCCTCGGGGCTTTCTTGCTGTTCGAAACGCCAGCAACGAGAGCGTCGCACGTGGGGAATCTACAACCTACCACTACTCACCGAGAACCAGTCGCTTCGACAGTGACGACAGTGTGCTCCTCGCTGCGTTCGCGGTCGCGGATCGACCCGACGCGCTCCAGCAAATGGTCCAGGTCCAGCGCGCCGTGGTGGACAACGGACATCCTGCCGCCGGCCGCAAGCACCTCCGCGGCGCCCGAAAACAGGTCGGTCAGCACGCCGTCACCGGCGTGGGTCGGCGGGTTGCAGAGAATCCGGTCGAACTGGCGGTCGGCGACGCCGCGGGTCCCGTCGCCGGTGACGACCGTGCTCTCCACACCGCTCGCGTCGAGACTCCGGCGGGCGCACAGCGTCGCCCTGGCGTCGTCGTCGGTCAGCACCACGTCGACGTCCGCTACTGAGGCGGCGTAGACGCCCGCCGCGCCGTAGCCACAGGCCAGGTCCAGCACGTGGTCGCCGTCTTCGACCGTGGCGCACTCCAGCAGGAGCCGCGTCCCGTGGTCGAGTTCCGTCGGGGAGAACAGCCCCGGCAGCGTCACCAGCGAAAGGGGAACCCCGTCGACCGTCGGCTCGATGGTCCGCGGCGTGACGTACGTGGGCGGCTCGAACTCGGCTGGCCGCTCCGCCGCCAGCACGCGCTCATTGCCGTGTTTCTGTACCGTCTCGACTCCCACGGCGATCGAGTCCAGGCAGTCCTCGTAGCGGTTCAGCCCCGTCTCCGTGCGGGCGGCGAGGTACAGCCTACCGCCGGGTTCGAGCGTCGACAGTGCTGCCGCAATGCACTCCTTCCCGACTGGGATCGGGGTGTACGCCGCTGGCGCGTAACAGGCGGCAGCGAACCCATCGGACTGCTCCGCCGATACCTCGTCGGGTGAAGCGACGAGTTCGACCCGCGCGTCGGCGCCGTTGCGGTCGACGTTCGCCCGGCAGATGCGGGCCGCTCGGGCGCTGGTTTCGGTCATGACCACCTCGGCGGTGATCGCGTCGAGGACGGTCCCGACCACGCCGTAGTTGGCCTGCACGACCAGCGCCGACTTGGGTGCCTGATCCCAGACGGTCTCCAGCAAGAAGAGTTCGGCGTCGCGGAACTCCTCGGGGGAGTGCAGGCCGTCGGCGGTCCGGAACCGGTACTCCTCCGGGCCGTCCTCGGTTCTGGAGCCCAGCGTGAGTTCCTCGTGGCGGGTCATTTCCAACGTTCCGGCGGGGTGATCCGGTATCGGGTCGTTCCGTCCATCGGTGAAATCGGGAGCCGTTGTCGGTACTCCGCAATGAATGTGCTTATAAGATATGGAAGCGGGATCGGTGGTGGAATCCCTTAGTGGGTGTCTCGAAGAACTATTTCAGTCTCGAAAAGATACTTAAAAATCCTGCATAAAATACGCCCATGGATCGTCGCCGTCTCCTGGCTGGTGCCGGGTGTGCGGTCGCCGCCGTCCTCGCCGGCTGCTTCGGGGACGACTCCGATGTCACCCCCACTGCTTCTGATGCGGGTCCGGGTGAACGGACACCTGATTCCACAGAACGAGCGCGACCGGAGCAACCGAGCGCTGATGGGTGGACACAGGCGCGGCAGGATAGCCAGCTGAGCGGAACGGCTCCCGGAGGGGTGCCAGCCGACTCTCAGCTCACCAGGTCATGGGAGATTGATCTCTCTCCCCCTGACGAGTTCAGGCCGGAACATATCTCCCCGCTCCGGGCGACAGCCAACGGTCAAGTCTACGTTGCCACAGTTACTCGCCAGGATGATCCAGAGGGGGTCGATGATTCGATACGCGTTATCACACTCGCACGGATCGTTGATGGAACTCTTGAAAGCCGAATACACGCCAGGGTCGATCCGCTGCTGTCTGGGACGGCTCTCTCACTGGTCGATCTGGCTGTTACCGACGATACAGCGGTGTGTAGCTTTCGGACGAACTCGCTTCCAATCGATGGAAGTCTCTCGGGAG
>PXSF01000054.1 GCA_003022845.1 Halobacteriales archaeon SW_10_66_29
CGCTGCCGGATTTCGCGCGCGGGCAGGCTGATCTGATGCTCGATCCGGAGCTGTTCGAGCCGGCGGACGTGGCTGCTGAACTGGACGCTTGATAGTGATTATTGTGAGTCGTTCCGGGATCGACCGCGGTACTGCGTGCGGTCGACCCGGTAAACAGTCACAATAATCACTATGAACCGGTCGGTGCTGATTGTGGGTGGGCAGGGGAGAAGTGACTGTACCACGTTGCGAGTAAAAGCTGTTTCGCCGGATCAGTTTGCTGACCGCTGCGTTGTCGATATCGGCGGTCCGAGCCGATCTCGAAGGAGAAATAGCCACTCCGGCGGTCCTATACTGCCGGACGCTCGACGCAGATCACGGCCATTTTTACTCTACTCTCCGAGCGCCGAACATGGAACGACAGCGCATCTCTTCGGGGACGGAGTGGGAATCGGAGGTCGGCTACTCGCGGGCAGTCCGCGTCGGCGACGAGATACAGGTCTCGGGCACGACGGCGACCGACGAGGACGGCGATCTCGTCGGTGCCGGCGACCCGTACGCCCAGGCGAAACAGGCGATCGCCAACATCGAGGCGGCGCTGGAGCAGGCCGGCGCGAGCCTCGACGACGTGATCCGCACCCGGATGTACGTCACCGACATCGAGCAGTGGGAGGAGATCGGCAAAGCACACGGCGAGGCGTTTGGCGAGGCCCGGCCCGCGACCTCGATGGTCGAAGTCCAGCGGCTGATCGACCCCGAGATGGTCGTCGAAATCGAGGCTATTGCGCGAGTGGCGTAACGGAAGGTATTGTGTCTGTGAAGAGGGCGTGACGCAGAAAGCCCTCGGTCGCCTCGCGGCTCCCGCTGAGCAGGATATCCTCACTCACTGCGTTCGTTCGGATAGGGCCTGCTCAGCGACCGCGACGCCGGAAGACGGTCCTGCTCGCTTCGCTGCGCGGGCTGCGACTTCCGAGCCCTCGCTCGCTTCGCTCACGAGGAGGCTCCCTCGCCCTTTCAGTCCGCCAGGGGCGTGGTTTGTGTAGCCGGCAGAAACCTGGCGGTTGGTTCGCCGGCAGAAACCTGGCGGTTGGTTCGCCGGCAGGAACTCGGTCGCACGTCTCACCGGCAGGAACGCGGCGGTGGTCCGGTCAGCGTCGGCGGTTGCGTCGACTCGACGGCAGTCGATTTAAGTTCGTCCCGCGGCGACTGTGGTGCAATGTCGAACGCGAAAGGCGACCGGCGGGAGCGGGAGCTGGTCAACAGGCTCGACGAGGCGGGGTTCGCGGTGATGCGCGCGCCCGCGAGCGGCAGCGCGACCGAGCGCGAACTCCCGGACGTGCTCGCGGGCAACGGCGATATTTTCTACGCCATCGAAGCGAAGTCGGCGGCGGGCGACAGGATCTACCTCGACGGCGAGGAGGTGTACGCGCTGGTGTACTTCTCGCGGAACTTCGGCGCGAAACCCCGCATCGGCGTCCGGTTCGACCACGAGGACTGGTACTTCTTTCACCCCGACGACCTCTACAAGACCGACGGCGGCAACTACCGGGTGAAACGCGGGAAAGCCCTCGCCGAAGGCGTCGACTTCGAGGAGTTCATCGGCCACTCCGAGAAGATGACCCTCGCCGAAATCGGGGAGGACGACGACGGCGACGAGGAGGAACGCGATAGCGAGGGCATCCGCCAGATCCTCGAAGCGATCGACCGCGGCGACCTCTCGATCGACGAGGGCGTCGAAATGCTCGGGTGATCCCCGTGTACGAGTGTCGCTCCTGCGGGCGGACCTACGAGCTGTCCGCGGGCGCTCCCTGGCGGTGCGAGTGTGGGCACGCGCTCGACTTTGCAGAGGACTCACTCTCGCTCGACGGCGACGAGGGCGATCGTCCGGAGCCGCCGGCCCACCTCGACCGCGACCGCGGGCTCTGGACGTTCGACTCGGCGCTGCCGGTCGACCGCCGCGTGACGCTCGGCGAAGGGTGGACGCCGCTAGTCGACGCCCCCGACTGGAACGCGGCGTTCAAACTGGAGTCGCTGTTCCCGACCGGGAGCTTCAAGGACCGCGGCGCGGCGGTGATGCTCTCGCTGGCTGACGCGCTGGGCGTCGACCGGGTGCTGGAGGACTCCTCGGGCAACGCCGGTGCGGCGGTCGCCACCTACGCCGCCCGCGCGGGGATCGACGCCGAGATCTACGTCCCGGCGGACGTCAAGGCAGCGAAACTCCGGGCGATCGAGCGGGCGGGCGCCGAGGTAGTGCGCGTCGAGGGCGATCGCCAGGCGGTCACGGACACCTGCGTCGACGCCGTCGCCGACCGCGGCTGGTACGCGAGTCACGCCTGGAGTCCCTCGTTCTTCGCCGGGACCGCTACGGTCGCGTTCGAAATCGCCGCCCAGCGCGGCTGGGACGCCCCCGACGCCGTCGTGACGCCGCTGGGCCACGGCACGCTGTTCCTGGGTGCCTACCGGGGGTTCCGGCTGCTCGCTGGGGCTGGCTGGATCGACGATATGCCGCGCCTGTACGGCGCGCAGGCCGCCGGCGCCGCGCCGATCGTCGCGGCCCGACACGGCGAGACGGCAGCGGCGGGCGGGAACGCGGCCGCAGATGGCATCCAGATCACAGCGCCGGCCCGCCGCGGGCAGATTCTCGATGCTATCGAGGACTCGGGCGGTGACGCCGTAGCGGTCGACGAGGCGGCGACGGAGCGCCACCTGGAACGACTCCACCGCAGCGGCTTCTACACGGAACCGACGTGTGCAGTCGCCCCCGCAGCACTGGAAACGCTGCGCGAGGCCGGCGACATCGGCCAGGAGGAGAACGTCGTGGTACCGCTGACCGGCAGCGGGCTGAAGACCTGATCTGGCACGCCCGACGTCTGCCCCCGGAGCTACTCCCGGACCCCGTCGGGTACCCACGAGCCTTGATCCGGCCATCCGGTAGCACTCGCTATCCGGGCCGAGTGGACCCCAGCCGTCGAGGATCAGCCGCCGGCCGGCGGTCCGCCCCCGGCGGAAGTGGCCCCTGACCGGATGGAGGCGGCCCAGTTCTCGACGGTGTCCTCGTAGCTGATCGCAACCGTTTGCCCGTTCTGGGACGCCGACATCTTCGAGAGGGTTTTGGCCAGCTGCTGGTTGGACTCGTTCTGGCTTTGCTCCAGCTGGGCCTGGTACTGCTGGAGGAGCTGGGTCATGAACTGCTGGGTCTGCGTGGCGGCGTCCTCGTTGTCGAACCGGACGTTCATCACCATGCCCTTGTTGTTGTCCCCGGCGTCGTAGAGGAACGACCCCGACACCCACGTCACCTGTGTCAGGAGCCCCTGGAATTGCATTCCGCCGCCCCCGTCCTGGCCCCCGGACATCTCCTCCTCGATGTCGGGGAACTGGGCGACGAACTGGAACGGGCCGTCCCGTGTCTCTTCGTAGAGGGATCGCGCCTCGCCGCTGAAGGGGTCGGCGTTGCCGGCCGCGAGGTCGATGGTGTCGGTGACGGCGTCCTCGCTCCCGGAGGCCACGGCGCCGCCGCCGAGGTACGCTGTGACCTGACCGCTCTCCGACTCCGTGTACAGCGTGGTCCCCTCGTACTCGCTCTCGGTGATCTCGCCGGTGGCGTTCTCCTCGAGCAGGGTGACGAACTCCTCCTGGGAGAACTCCGTCCAGACGATGCCCCCACTGTAGGCGTCGGGCTGGACGTTCATGTTTCCGCCCATCGATTCGGCCGAATCGCCGAACCCGATCATCCCGGACACGCGGCGCGGGTCGATCCCCTGCTCGCTCTCGACCCGGTCCATCTGTTCTTCTAGCCCCCCGCCAGTCCCGCTTTCTGCACTGGCTTCGAGGATCGTCTTGAGGCCCTCGTCGTTGAGGAACTGCTGGAAGTTCATGTCCATCATCGCCGTCGATTTCGCTGTGACGGCGTCGGGCCCCTGCGAGTAATCGAGTGGGGGTTCGTTGCCCCCGTTGCCGTTTCCATTGCCGTTGCCGTTCCCGTTACCGTTCCCACCGTCGTCGTCGCCCCCCAGACAGCCGCTCAGCCCCCCTGCCGTGCCGACGCTTGCGAGTGCTACGCTTGCCTTGATGACGTCCCGTCGTGTCGCCTCCCTGGTTCCCATACGCAAGACATAGAATATAAGTAGTTAATAATTGTGGTCGCCCTATCAGATCAGATAATGTGGTGCGGTCGATCCCGGCCCACAGCAATCAGTATCACCCGGTACTGTCCCGGACGTGGACGGCCATCCC
>PXSF01000055.1 GCA_003022845.1 Halobacteriales archaeon SW_10_66_29
ACGTCGAGACCACGCGGGACGCGCTGGCCGCAGCCCGCGCAGGCGACGTCTCTGCCATGCACGACGCGACCGAGGGCGGCGTGCTGGGGGCGCTCCACGAGATGGCCGCCAGCGCGGGTGTGCGGATTGCGGTCGACTCCGAGGCCGTTCCGTTCCAGCCCGCCGTCCGGGAGACCTGCGAGGCGCTGTCGATGAACCCCTGGCGGGCGACGACGTCGGGGTCGCTGTTGCTCGCTGTGCCCCCGGAAGACGTCGACGCGGTCGTCGCGGCGCTCGACGACCGAGGCACGCCGGTCGGCGTCGCCGGGCGGATCGAGGCCGGCGAAGGGGTCGTCCTCGACGGTGAGGAGACGGAGCCGCCCGATGGGGACGCGTCGTGGCCGGTCTACGAGCGGCTGCTCGACGGAGCGTAACGCATTCCCCGGTCGGGGGAGACTGCTCGGGTGATGCCAACGGTCCGCGATCTCAAGCCGGAGGACGCGCCCGCGTTGACCGCCCTCTACGGGGAGTACGACTGGTGGGCCGACCGCGAGGTCGACCGCGTCAGGCAGGCACTCGCCGAGACGGCAGTCGCTATCGGCGTCGAGGACGACGGTGACCTCGTCGCGTCGGCGCGGGTACTGACCGACTTCACCTACTACGCGACGGTGTACGACGTGATCGTTGCGGCCGACTGCCGGGGCGAAGGGGTCGGCGTGACCCTGCTGGACGGCGTCGTCGACCATCCGGACCTCCAGGATGTCCCCGGGCTGACGCTTTTGTGCCGGCGCGGACTGATCCCGTACTACGAGTCGGTCGGCTTCGAGCTGTTCGACCGCGAGGTGGACGTCCCCGAAGGCGGCTCGGAGGAACTCGTCCGGATGATCTACGAACGAGACGACGACACGGCAGAGTGAGATTTCTCGCTCCTTAGGTCAGTCTGGACTCGCCCAGCGCCGGACTGCTTTGCGAGCGGACCAGCCCCACAGCGAGGTAGACGAACGGGGTGTCCAGTCCCACCAGCGCGAGTTTGAACAGGTACTGGCCGACGATCAGGGAGAGCACCTGGTCGGTGGACGTGCCCTGGAAGACGGCGAATGCGACGACGATGAAAATCACGGTGTCGATGAGCTGGCTGCTGGCCGTCGAGACGACGTTGCGCAGCCACAGCATCCGGCCGCCCGTCCGCTGCTTGAGCCCGTGGAACACGAACACGTCCCAGTTCTGGCTCACGAGGTACGCCAGCAGGCTGCCGGCGACGACGCCGGTGCTCGCCCCGAGCGTCTCCGCGAACGGCTCCTGTGCGACGGGGGAGAACTCGAAGGTCGGCGCCCAGATGGCAAGCCACACCAGCCCCAGCAGCACGAAGTTCATCACGAAGGCGACGTTGACCAGCCCCTGTGCCGCGCGCTTGCCGTACAGCTCCGTGTAGCAGTCCGAGGCAAAAAACGTGATCGCGTAGGCGAACACCGCAGCCGGCACGGTGATCAGATCGCCCGTCACCGGCAGCGTCACCGGGATGTCGATCGCGACCACCTTCGAGGCCGTCACCTGCGCAGTGATCAGCGCGGTGACGAACAGCGCGATCAGCGACAGCTGCGGGACGCCGATCGCTCCCCGCGGGTTACTGGCCGCCATCGATTTCTCCCCTGCGCTCGTCGTCCACCAGCCGTCCGTGGCGCTCGTCGATCTCGTCCAGCAGGTCCAGCGTCTTCCGGATCGAGGCGCGGATCGCCTCGCTGCGGTTGACGAACTTCCCGTCCTCGCCGACGTGCTCGTCCAGATCCGACAGCAGTTCCGCCGGAATCTCGACGCTCACCTTCGGCATCGCTGCCACCTCCGGGTCGTGGCTGCTCGGCCGATGTCGTCCTCTCGATCGAATCGCATGGTATTACCCCAAGAATACTGTGGGGCAATCAAAAAGCTCCCGAAACCGAGAAACCGTCACTTTGCCCCGACCAGACCGTAGGACCGTCTGACAGACGGCGTAACCACGCTTTTATCCCTGGGTGTGGTACACGCTGGCGATGATCGACGAGGTGTTAGTCCCGATGGACGACTCCGATGCCGCCCGGGCGGCGCTCGAGTACGCACTGGCGGCCCACGAGGGTGCGGCGATCACCGTGCTGTACGTGGCCGGCGAGGCGTCGCCGATGATGGGCGAGGCGATGACGATCGCCATCGAGGACGACACACAGGAGGCCGCGTCCGAACACGGCCGGGAGGTGTTCGAGGACGCGCTGGCTCTCGCCGGGGAGGCCGGCGTCGAGATCGACACCGAGGTCGCCGTCGGCTCGCCCGGCGAGACGATCGTTCGGTACGCCGAGGAGTTCGACCTCGTGGTCCTGGGCCGACACACCGGTGGGCTCAGGGAGACGCTGCTCAGCGGCAACGTCACAAAGCACGTGGTCCGCAACTCACCGGTCCCTGTTACCGTGGTGAATTAAACCAAACCACCGGCGGAAACCGCTGCTGTGTGACAGCCTAGCACCCGGGTATACAGCCGGACGTGGCTCCGTATGCGTGTCTTGCTATTCCACAGAGTCACGCCCGACAGTATCAGCTGTGGATGCCCATCGCCTCGATCTGTTCCTGATAGCGGTTCCGGATCGTCACTTCGGTTACCTGCGCCACGTCGGCGACCTCGCGCTGCGTCTTCTTCTCGTTGCACAGAAGCGAGGCGGCGTAGATCGCCGCGGCCGCGTAGCCGGTCGGCGACTTGCCCGAGAGCAGCCCCTCCTCCGCAGTCGTCTCGATGATCTCGTTCGCCTTGGTCTGTACTTCCTCCGAGAGGTCGAGTTCCGAGCAGAACCGCGGTACATAACATACTTCTTGGGGTCGACCGGCTCCATCTCCAGGCCGAGTTCCTGCGAGATGTAGCGGTAGGTGCGACCGATCTCCTTGCGCTCCACGCGCGAGACGTCCGAAATCTCCTCGAGACTGCGCGGAATGCCCTCCTTGCGACAGGCGGCGTACAGCGCGCTCGTCGCAACGCCCTCGATCGACCGCCCCCGGATGAGGTCCTCCTTGAGCGCACGTCGGTAGATCACCGACGCGACCTCCCGGACCGAGCGCGGGACGCCCAGCGCGGACGCCATGCGGTCGATCTCCGAGAGTGCGAACTGGAGGTTGCGCTCCCCCGCGTCCTTGGTCCGGATGCGTTCCTGCCACTTGCGCAGGCGGTGCATCTGGCTGCGCTTCTTCGAGGAGATCGAACGGCCGTAGGCGTCCTTGTCTTTCCAGTCGATAGTGGTGGTCAACCCCTTGTCGTGCATCGTCTGGGTCGTCGGCGCGCCGACGCGTGACTTCTCCTGGCGCTCCTGGTGGTTGAACGCGCGCCACTCCGGCCCCGGATCGATGTTCCCTTCCTCGACGACCAGCCCACAGTCGTCACAGATGAGCTCGCCCCGGTCAGAATCCTTGATCAAGTTTTCCGACCCACATTCGGAACATTCGCGGACTCCCTCTGTCTCGCTTTGGTCTGTTTTCGTCCCTGACTCACGCTCGCGCTCCCGCTGGCGGCTGGACCGTGTCATCGCATTTTTATAGTAGTAGGATAGAAGGACTTAAACCCTTGGTAAGTATTTTGTGGCTTCCACGCACACAGGATCAAGGGGTATCTGATCCAATCACAGGGCTGCAGCGGGCCGGTCGCGTTGACGGTTTTGGGAGACCGAAAAGGATACAAAGGATACGGTGGTGAGGTAACCGCCAATGCCGGTCATCGAGTGCGACGTCGAGACGGCCCGCGAGCGCCTGCAGGACGCGGGAGTCGACGTGGAGCCGGGCAATACAGATCACGAGTGCTGGCGCGCGAGCGACGGAAACGCGACGGCTGTAGCCTACGAGGGGAAGGTCGTGATCCAGGGGGCTGACCCGGAGCGACTGGCGGCGCTGCTGCGGGAAGGAGGCGGGCGCGCACACGTCTACTTCGACGGCGCGTCGCGGGGGAACCCGGGGCCGGCCGCCATCGGGTGGGTGATCGTCACCGGCGACGGCATCGTCACCGAGGGGAGCAAACGGATCGGCGAGACGACGAACAACCGTGCCGAGTACGAGGGGCTGATCCAGGCCCTCGAGGTCGCCGACCGCTACGGTTTCGACGAGGTGGAGGCCCGCAGCGACTCCGAACTGCTCGTCAAGCAGGTGCGCGGGGAGTGGGACACGAACGACCCGGACCTGCGCGAGCGGCGGGTGCGAGCGCGCGAACTGCTCGCGCGGTTCGACGACTGGTCGCTCTCGCACGTTCCGAGAGAGATAAACGAGCGCGCGGACGAACTAGCCAACGAGGCGTTCGAGGATGGCTGACAGCACCGACGGACCGCGCGACGGCGGCGAGGATGAGACGGCCAACGGGCCGAACGACGACACTGGGTCGGACGAGGGCGGAACCGAGGAGCTCCCGCCGGCCGTGATCGACGAGGTCGAACGGCTCACCCGTCGCGCCCGCGAGGCGGTCGATCCGAACGAGGCGGCGGCGTACCGCGAGCGGCGGGCGTCGACCCTCACCGACCACGGGTTCCGCGCCCGGGTCCGCGAGGAGGGCCGGGCGACGCTCGTCCTCTACCCCGCCGAGTGGGTCGTGGACGGCACCGTCCAGCCAGACCGCATCGAGAACGTCGGCCGCGGCATCGAGCGCCCGCTGGAGGGGCCGGGCGAGGCCGACGAGTGGACGGTCGTCGAGGAGCACAACCGCGACCTCGCGGAGGCGGTCGCTGCCGCGCACGGCGACGTCCACGGCGCGAACGCGCACGCGCTTGCGGACTACGCCAGTAACCACTACGCCAAACCGATCGGCGACCTCACGGGCCAGGAACTCGCGGAGTTCCTCGACGAGTACTTCCCGCGGAACGCCTGGCCCAGCGACGACCAGAAAGCGGCCGTCGAGGAGTCCGTCCGGCTCGTGTTCGCGGAGGCGGACCAGCCGCTCCCGATCGAGATCTGACTGCGTAAAAACTGGTTGCGCTGCTCTTACCGCGCGTTCTCGACGAGCGTCTCGATGTCGCTCGCGCGATCCTCGTCGGTGACGATCTTGTCGAACATCCAGCCGAGCTGATCGAGGACCGCCTCGTACCCGTCGTCGGTGAGCGCGTACTGGTTGGTCCGCTTGTCGAGTTCGCTCTTCTCGACGAGCCCTATCTCGACCAGTTCGTCGAGGTTGGGGTACAGTCGCCCGTGGTTTACCTCGGAGTCGTAGTAGGTTTCGAGCTCCCGCTTGATCGCCAGCCCGTAGCGGGGCTCTTCGGCGAGAATCGTCAGGATGTTCTGCTGGAACGCAGTGAGTTCTTTCGCAATGCCCGGCGTCTCTTTCACCGCTTGTGCCTCTGACATGGTTGGACGAATGTCATCTAGATACTTAACGCTTGGTAAATCACTCGCTTGTTGTCAGGAAGTAACTGACAGAAAGCGGTTGGAGAAAGTGGTCACCCCTATGGCTAGAGAAAGTTCAGTCCGTCAAACATATGAGGGTGCCCGGCGCAGTTCTTCATATGAGGTAGTAGCTGAGACCGAAAGTAGTTTTTGAATCCCGGTGGGAGCGGTAGACGATGACGAATCTCTGGGAAGACCTCGAAACCGGACCGAACCCGCCCGAGGAGATCTACGCGGTCGTCGAGTGCCTGAAGGGCGAGCGCAACAAGTACGAGTACGACAAGGACGTGCCCGGCGTCGTGCTCGACCGGGTGCTGCATAGCAACGTCCACTACCCGAGCGACTACGGCTTCATCCCGCAGTCGTACTACGATGACGAGGACCCCTTCGACGTGCTGGTCCTGGTCGAGGACCGGACGTTCCCGGGTTGCATCATCGAGACGCGCCCGGTCGCACTGATGCGCATGGACGACGATGGCGAGAAAGACGACAAGGTCATCGGCGTCCCCAGCGAGGACCCGCGCTACGACCACATCGAGGACGTCGACGACATCACCCGGCAGCAGAAAGACGAGATCAGCGAATTCTTCGAAACGTACAAGAACCTCGAGGAGGGCAAGGAGACCGAGACGCTGGGCTGGGAGGATCGCCGGGCCGCCTACGACGCCATCGAGCACGCCCAGGACCTCTACGAGCAGCACTTCGGATGACATCCACCCCAGCGTGAACGCCGGGGTTTCTGCCGTCCGTTCCGGTCAGCAGCGACACTACTATCAGAGCATGTAGTCGTGATCGCCGGTCTCGCTCTCCAGAAATGCCGTCAGCAGGTCGATCGTCGACGCGATGTCATCGACGTGGGCGCTCTCGGTGACAGTGTGCAGATAGCGGGTCGGGACCGAAATCGCGCCGACCGGGATTGCGCCCCTGGCACGCTGGAATCCGGCCGTGTCGGTCCCGCCAGCGGGGAGGACTTCGAGCTGGTAGTCGACGTCCTCGGCCTCGGCGACCTCCTCCATCCGTCCGTGCACTTTCGGGTTCGTGATGACGCTCGAATCCTTCAGTTTGATCGCGGTTCCCTCGCCGAGTTCGGTCACGTGGTCACCGGGCTCGAAGCCGGGGACGTCGTTGGCGACGGTGACGTCCAGCGCGATCGCCAGGTCCGGGTCGAGGTCGAACCCGAGCGTCTGGGCGCCGCGGATGCCGACCTCCTCCTGGACGGTCGCGGCGAAGTGGATCGTCACGTCCGGGTCGTCGATCCGTTTCGCGGCTTCGAGCATTGCGAACAGGCAGACCCGGTCGTCCAGCGCCTTGCCGGTGACGTGGTCGCCGACGCGCTCGGTCGTCTGGTCGAGCGTGACCAGATCGCCGCGGGACACGCGCTCCGTTGCCGCTTCGGCGTCGAGGCCGAGGTCGATCTGGATGTCCTCGACCTCCGGTTTGGACTCCAGCTGTTCCTCGTCAAGCGTGTGCGGCGGGGCGGAACCGATCAGCCCGGGCACGTCGCCGTCGTCCGTGTGAATCGTCACGCGCTGGGCTTTCAGCACGCGCGGGTCCCAGCCGCCGAGGGCGTCGACCTGCACGAACCCCTCGTCGGTGACGTGTCTGACCATGAACCCGATCTCGTCCATGTGCGCCGCGACGACGACATCCGTGTCGCCACCCTCCATGGTGCCGACGACGTTCCCCATCGCGTCGGTCCGGACGCGGTCGACCTCCGGCTCGAGTTCGCGCCTGACGACCTCGCGAACCCGGTCCTCGTAGCCCGGGACGCCGCTCGTTTCGGTGATCTCCTGCAGCAACGCCAGATCGTACGGGAGAGACATACCTCGTTATTGCCGGGACCACCTATAAGACCCATACGAAACTCTCCGGGGCCGCAGCATCGACTTCCATCCGGCTGTTCCAGCCCCCGATATGCCCGAGAGGCATACGCCGGTGCCACCCGATACGTTATGATTATGGGTAATTATTTGGGTGTTCCGGTGGTAGTAGGAAGTACGATGGCAGCCAGCAACCAGTCAGTCGGCGTGGCCCACCACACGATCGTTCCGGTGAACTTCGAGCCCGAGGAGTACGACCACGACGACGACCGCGGCGAGTAGGGGGACGGCTGTCGTCCCATCCAGGAGTCGGCTGGCGGGTCTTTGACACTCTAATCTCCCTTCGTCGCCGACATTCCCGTCCCTTTTCCGGAGTGCCGACTCGGTAGGCTCCGTATCGCGGTTCACACCCGGTGAAAAGTCACGCACGACCGTTATAAATCACGTTCGGCTGTAGAGAAGAACCTTCTTGTGGGAGACAGGAGAATCGGGCGTATGGGACTGTTCGATCGGATTCGCGGTGACGACGGGCCCCGTGTCGCGTTCATCGGGATCGACGGGGTGCCGTACAGTCTGCTGGCGGACCACTTCGACGAGTTCGAGAACTTCGCGGCGCTGGCCCAGCAGGGGACGGCCGGCGCCATCGACAGCATCGTGCCGCCGGAGTCCAGCGCCTGCTGGCCGTCGCTGACCACCGGCGTCAACCCCGGCGAGACCGGCGCGTACGGCTTCCAGGACCGCGAGGTCGGCTCCTACGACACGTACGTCCCGATGGGGCAGGACGTCCAGGCGAAGCGCCTCTGGACGCGCGTCCACGAGGACGACCGGAACGCGACGGTGATGAACGTGCCGGTGACGTTCCCGCCGGACCGCGAGGTCCAGCGCATGGTCTCGGGCTTTCTCTCGCCGGGCCTGGACAAGGCCGCTTACCCCGACGACCTCCGGGAGTATCTCCAGGGGATCGACTACCGGATCGACGTCAACGCCAAACTCGGTCACGAGGCGGACAAGGGGGCGTTCGTGGACGACGCGCACGCGACGCTGGACGCCCGGTTCGAGGCGTTCAAACACTACGTCGAGGCCGACGACTGGGACCTGTTTTTCGGCGTGTTCATGACCACCGACCGGGTCAACCACTTCCTGTTCAAAGATTACGAACGCGACGGGGAGAACCGCGAGGCGTTCATGGAGTTCTACCGGAAGCTCGACCGCTACATCGGCGAACTCCGCGCGGCGCTGCCCGACGACGTGACGCTCGTGGTCGCCTCCGACCACGGGTTCACCTCGCTGGACTACGAGGTCCACTGCAACGAGTGGCTCCGCAGGGAGGGGTGGCTCACCTTCGCGGACGACGACCACGAGGAGCTCGGCGACATCGGCGACGACGCCCGGGCGTACTCGCTCATCCCCGGCCGGTTCTACGTCAACCTGGAGGGTCGCGAGCCCCGCGGCAGCGTCCCGGAAGAGGAGTACCGCGAGACCCGCGACGAACTGAAAGAGGACCTGGCGTCGCTGACCGGGCCGGACGGCACGCCGGTCGCCAAACGGATCGAAACCAAGGAGGACGCGTTCCGCGGCGACCACGACGACATCGCGCCCGACCTGGTCGTGATCCCGAACGACGGGTTCGACCTCAAAGCCGGCTTCGGGGGCGCCGAGGAGGTGTTCGGCAGCGGGCCGCGCAACGGGATGCACAGGTTCGACAACGCCTGCCTGTTCATCGACGACGCCGAGGCACGGATCGACGACGCCGACCTCTACGACATCGCGCCGACGATCCTCTCGCTACTGGAGGTCGATTACGACCGGAGCTCGCTGGACGGCGCGACGCTCGTCCGGTGAGCGCGCCGCTCCCCGTCTCGCTTAGAACAGGTCGTCGATCTCTTCGGTGCCGAACTGTTCGGTCGGATCGACCGACTCGGTTTCCTCGTGGGCGCGCTTGGCGCGCTCGATGAACTGCTCGACCCGTTTCGAGCGCTCGACCCCACCCAGCAGGACCAGGGCCGCGAGGCGGTCGCTCTCCAGCGGGAAGTCGCCGCCCCGGACCTGCAGCGAGCCGGTCTCCTCCTCGACCCACTTGCGGGCGCGCTCGACGCCTTTCCGCGAGATGCGTTCAGGGGAGCCCGCGACGACCAAAAGCGCCGCCTCGGCGTCGACGGCGTCGGGGAGGCTCATCCCCGTCAGCAGCGCCTTGCGCGTGATCGAGGTGATCGTGTTGATGTTCTCGCTGGCGTCGGGCGCGGCCTCGGCGCTGGCGTAGCCGAGGCTGGCGATGCCGCCGTCCCGCAGCGTGTTGATGATCTCCGAGGAGTCGACGACGCTCTCGGCGACGCCGTCGACGACCTCGCCGGAGGCGAACATGAGCCCGACGCGCTGGGCGATCTGCTGGTTGATGTTGTCGAACCCCTCCTCGACGGTCTCGTTGCTGGTCCGCCAGGCGTCGTTGTCGATCAGGAGGGCAGCGTCGGCCTCGCGGGCGACGGTCTTCAGCGACCGGCCGGCGTTGGCCTGGTAGATCGATCCTTCGTCGCGGCCGGGGAGGATGCCGAGCGTGTAGATAGGGATGTCGTAGATGCGGTTCATCTCGCGGGCCAGTGCCGGCGCGCCGCCGCTGCCGGTGCCGCCGCCGAGGCCGGCGACGATGACGACCGCCTCGGCCGTCGTGGTGATCCGCGAATCGAGCGCGTCCATCACTTCCGTCGCCTCCGCCTGCATGATCTCGGCGCCGAGTTCGTTGTCGCCGCCGACGCCGTGGCCTTTCACTCTGTCCTGGCCGATCAACATCGTATCGATATCGAGGGACTGGAGGTCCGCTTTCGCCGTGTTGACGGCGAACGCCCCCTGCACTGCATCGAACCCCATGTCGCGGTCGAACTCGACGAGGGTCTGGGTGACCTTCCCCCCCGCTTGTCCGACACCAATCAGGACGACTTTCATACTCGGTACTCTCGACTGGCCGCGTAATGAACGTTGGGCACGCGTTCACCAGCGGGGGGCGTGCCGGAAACAGCGCCCGGTCACTCGTCCCCGACGGGCTTGCGCCGCAGCTCGTCGATGTGGTCCCGCAGCGTGTTGAGTTCCGACTCCAGGGTTTCGTGGCGGTCGATCAGCTCGCTCAGCTCGTCGGTGTTGACCGAGTGGTTCTGCTGGAGTGCGGCCTCCAGGGAGTCGTTGGTCGCCTGCACCAGGTAGGAGGCGGTCTGGAGCACCTCCTGGGGGGAGCCGCGGTGGTCGTACAGCTCCAGATCGCCGGAGGCGGCGGTGTAGGCGATGATCGGCACCTCCTCCTCCGCGTGGTACGTGGTGGTGACGTCGAACCCCGTGATCGGGTTGCGGCGCTCGTTCGAGACCTCCATGCGGACGAGGCTGAACGGCTCGGCGAGGGAGGGGTACGTCTCCGCCAGATCCCGCAGTTTGTCCGCCGGCCCGACGCCGAGCTGGGATTCGACGTCACCGTAGAAGTGTTTCGACCCGGTCAGCGCGAGCGCGACGGTGTAGAACACCTCCTGGTTGTTCTCGGCGAACGTCCGGATGCGGTCGCGGAGTTCCTCGTGGTTCCCCTCGATGGACAGCTTCTCCAACTCGTCCAGCAGCGCGCGCGTCCCTCGCTCTCGCTGCAGGTACTCCTCGACGAGCGCCCCCGGCATCTCCCCGCTCTCCACGTCGTCCATACGCCTTCTTCGGACGCCCCCCTTTTACTGTTTGCTTCGAGTTCGCTGCTTGGCCGCTCCCCCGACGTATCGTTTATCTGTCGACTCCCCGTACGCCGACCAGTGCCAGACATTCTTCCGTCGGGCCCTCGAATGAGCGGTATGAACTGTCCGACGTGCGGTGGGGCGACAGTGTCGTTCGCCGTCCCTGAGGACCTGGCGGCGTACCTCCCGGGAGCCGAGGGCGCAGCGGCGCTGTGCACCCGCTGTCTCACACTGCACCCCGTCGAAGGCGAGCCGAACGGAGACGCCTCGTTCGAGGCCGTCAGCGACGCGTTCCCGACCAACCCCGACGCGGCGGTGCCGATGGCGCTGCTCGTGGGGCTGCTCGAGAACCTCGCGCTGTACCGCTCGGAGATCAGCGACCTGCTCGAACTCGTCGAGCGCGCGGGCACGGACCCGTTGCTGGTGCTCGACCGCCTCGCGCACGACCCCGACATCGACGCCGAGGCCGACCTCGCCGGCCGGCGCCGCCAGCTCGAACAGCTGCTGTGATCGCCGGGGTCCCCGCGAGCCGACATCTCTAACATCGTGGCGCACACCGCTGTACGTATGGAGGACCGGTCGCTCGACGAGTTTCTCGACGACGGGAGTGACGACTCGGGGTCCCCCGGGGAAAGCGAGCCCAGCGAGGCGGCGGACAGCGAGGAGAGTGAGCCGGAAGCTAGTGGCGAGAGCGAGTCGAACGCGCAAGCAAACGAGGAGTCTGTCCCGGAGCTTCCGGACGACCCCGAGCCCGCGACGTCGTCGTGGACGCCCGAGGGCGCGATCTGCGAGGGCTGTGGCGAGTCGGTCGACCGGCGCTGGGACGACGGCGGGCGGCAGGTCTGTCGGTCCTGCAAGGAGTGGTAGCGGCCAAGAGTTATTGCCGTCCTCGGTAACGTTTGGCTATGGACCACACGTTTCTCGTCGACCTGTTGGGGGAGAACCAGGTCTCCACCGCCGAGTCGACCCTGACCGAGCACGCGACCGACTGGGGAACCGAGGACAGCGACGGCGCACCACCCGACGCCGTCGTCTACCCCGACTCCACGGAGGACATCTCGGCAGTGCTCGCCGCCGCGACCGAACGCGGCATCCCGGTGACGCCGTACGCCGCGGGGACCAGCCTGGAAGGCAACCCCGTCCCCGCCCACGGCGGCATCAGCATGAATCTCACCCGGATGGACGCAGTGCTGGACGTCCGGCCCGACGATTTTCAGCTCGACGTCGAACCCGGCGTGATGGGCCCGGAAATCGAGGCGGCAGCCGGCCAGCACGGCCTGTTCTTCCCGCCGCTCCCGTCGTCGGGCGACATCTCCACCATCGGCGGGATGATCGCCAACGCCGCCAGCGGGATGCAGACCGTCAAATACGGCGAGATCGCCGACTGGGTGCTCGAACTCGAAGTCGTCCTCGCGGATGGGTCGGTGATCACGGCGGGCTCGAAGGCCGTCAAAACCTCCTCGGGATACAACCTCCGTGACCTGTTCGTCGGCAGCGAGGGGACGCTGGGCGTCGTGACGCGGGCGACACTGGAACTGGCCGGCCGCCCCGAGCAGATCAAGGGCGGACGCGCCCTGTTTGCGACGCTCGACGACGCGGCTGCCGCGGTATCCGATGCCGTCCGGTCGGGCGTCGACGTCGCCAAGATCGAACTGCTGGACGCGGAGGCAGCGACGATGTCCAACGCCTACACCGGCGCGGACCTGCCCGACCAGCCGATGGTGTTCCTCGAATTCCACGCCGACCACGGCATCGACGACGAGATCGCGTTCTGCGAGGCGGTGCTTGCCGACCACGACCCCGAACGGTTCGAGATCGCCGACGAGGAACGCATGGACGACCTCTGGCGCGCCCGCAAGGATCTGGCGCCGGCGATCGACGACTACGACCCGGACCGGGTGTTCCGCCATCCCGGCGACGTGACGGTACCGATCAGCGAGTACGGCACTCTGATCGCCTACGCCAAATCCCTCGCCGGGGAGTACGACCTCTCGATCCCCTGTTTCGGCCACGCCGGCGACGGCAACGTCCACTACGCGATCCTGGTCGACCCCGACGACCCGGACGAGGCAGCGCGGGCGAAGGAAGCCCACAGCCGGATCATCGAGCGCGCAATCGAGGTGGGCGGCACCGCCACCGGCGAGCACGGGATCGGCCAGGGGAAACGCGGGTACCTCGTCGCCGAACACGGCGAGGAGGCAGTCGAGGCGATGCGCGCGGTCAAGCGCGCGCTCGACCCGAACGACACCCTGAATCCGGGCAAGCTGTTCCCCGAAACCGCGGACGGCGAGCGCGTCAAGGGGACGCTGCCGGACGCCGAGTGAGTAACGTGTTCGTCGAGGAGTGGGCCGAGCAATGAGACTGCACTGCCGTCGCGCTCGCGTCACCGCTCTCGAAAACGGGCGTCCACGAATACTACGAGGGTCACGACTACGAGCGGTGGAGATCCGTCGTCGAGAAACGGCTGTGATCAATCCGAAAGCGGCGGTTCGGGGAACGTGGCGCCACACTCCTGGCAGGCGGCGACGGGGTCCGGGTCGTCCCCGGACTGCTCGGCGTCGAGCGTCATCTGCATCGCCGGCGCCCCGCAGTCCGGACAGCCGTCGGGCACGAACGACTCGCCGCAGTCGGGGCAGACGAACGTGAGACCGTCGTCGGTGTCAATGCGGAGGTTCCCGTGCTCGCAGTCGGGACAGGCCGCCGGGAGTCGGACGTCCTCGCTGTCCCGCGGGGCACCGACGGCAAGCACCGCCAGGTCGGTCTGCCCGCCGCCGTTTCGCGCCGACTGGTACTCCCCGGGCGCGAACCGGATCGCCTCGCCCGGCGCGACGGTTCGCTCGCCGTCCATCGTCTCGAAGACGGCGACGCCGTCGAGAACGACGAAGATCTCCTCCTGGTCCATGTGGGCGTGGAGGCCTGCAGGCAGGCCCTCGCCCGGCGGGATCCGGTAGTGGTTGATCGCGGCGTTCGAGAGGTCGAGCGCGTCGGTCAGACACCTGCTGCGCCCATCGCCGGGCGTCGCACTCGCGTCGACGTCGTCGAGTGAGATCCGGTCCATCAGTAGAAGGCCTCGCCGGCGTCGGCTTTCTCGACCAGGAGGTCACAGGGCAGCGTCTCCGCGACCTTGGCGGTCCGTTCGTGGCGGCTGGCGACCTCGGTGAGCCGCGAGAGGACGGCGTCGGCCCCCACCTCGTCGGCCTTCTCCAGCGGCCCCTGCGGCCAGTTGCCGCCGAGGCGGGCCCCAGTGTCGATATCCTCCGGAGTCGCGACGTCGTGCTGGACCAACTTCGCCGCCTCGTTGACGATCGGCGCCCAGACGAGCAGCGCGTCGAACCCCTGGCCGGCGTCGACGGGGATCTCCGGCTCGTCACGGTCGGCGTAGTCGTAGTACCCGGCGTCGGTTTTCCGGCCGTAGCGGCCCTTCTCGTAGAGCTGGTACAGCAGCGGACAGACGTCGGTCTCGTAGGAGAGCGGTCGGTCGTCCTCGAGGTGATCGTCCGCGCCCTCGACGCGGAGCTGGATCGCGCCGGTGTAGTCCGCGAGTTCGAACGGGCCCATCGGGAACCCTTCGCCGTACTTCATCGCGGCGTCGATCTCGCGCATCGTGTGCTCGCCGCGGTACACCATCCAGGCCGGCTCCTCGCCGTAGGGCCGCATCAGGCGGTTGACGATGAACGACGGGATGTCCCGACGGCAGCGGATCGGCGTCTTCCCGAACGACTCGACGAGCGCCTCCGCCGCCTCGACGGCGCTCTCCTCGGTGTGTTCGGTGACGATGACCTCGACGAGATCCATCAGCATCGGCGGGTTGAACCAGTGGGTGCCGACCACCTGCCCGGGGCGGTCGGTCACCTCGGCCAGGCGCGTGATGTTGAGACCCGACGTGTTCGTCGCGAGGATGGCTTCCCGATGCGCCGCGCGGTCGAGATCCGCGAAGATGTCCTCCTTGACCGACTGTTTCTCGATGGCAGCCTCGGTGACGAAATCGGCATCGCTGACCGCCTCGTCGAGATCCGTCGTGAACCTGATGCGGTCGAGCGCCGCCTCGGTTTCCGCCTCTGTCGCGCTGTCGTTGTCGACGGCTTTCCCGTAGGACCACTCGATCTCCTCCTCGGCTGCTGCCAGCTGGGACTCGTCGATGTCGTTGACGAACACGTCATAGCCTGCGAGCGCGGCGACGGCGCCGATCCCGCGACCCATCTGTCCCGCGCCGACGACCGAGACTGTCTTGATGTCATCGAGTGTGACGACCATACGCCCCGTTCGCTGGCAGTTCCCAAAAGCATATAGGATACAGCCCCTCCCCGACCTGCGTGGGCGACCGACAGCACGGAAGCGACCTACTTATATAGCTAGATGTGACTCCGTACAGTGTCAGGACAGTCCATCGGCTGTGTCATGCCCCGAGCAACGGAATTTGGGACGGAACGACGTGAGTGTTTAATCGATTGCCTGTGCCGGGTTCGGTCGGGCTGCCAGCCACCACCGTTAAGACCCCCCGGCACAACGCGTGGGGGTATGGGATCGCTGGGACGGCAGTGCTTTCTCACAGTCGGCTCACTGATCGGACTCCTGCAGGCGTACGCGCTCCCGGTTCGCTGGAACCGCGGTCCGGAGGGTTGCTGGTGGGAGCCGATCCGCAGATGGCTCTCGACGCTGCTCGGACGGCTGTTCGACCGCAGGGCGGGTCCGCGACCGATCACGATCGGGGAGTACGCCGGATCGCTCGACTGTTCGGTCGACGAGGCCGAACGGCTGCTCTGGCAGTGGGGGTTCATCCGAAACCCCTTCGCCCGCGTGAAGACGCTCGACGGCGTCGCGGAGGCCGGCTCCTGGGTGTACCGCGACTCGCCGCTCGCTCGACGACAGCTGCACGTCATGCTGTTCGCCCGCCAGGACGGTCGAACCGACGTGTACGTCCACGAGGAGCTGTCGAGCGTCAACCCGCGACACGGCGCGACACACTTCACCGGCACGGGCCAGTGCCTCGCGACTGGCGTCCGCCTCGCGCGCGAACGGCTCCCGCTCGATACCACCGGGGCACCGATCGATCCGCCCGATGGCCCCTGGACGCTGAGCGAACCCGTCGAACGGATCGTGGACCCAGTCTCCGGCTCCGGCGCCACCCGACGGTGATCGGCGGCCGCCAGTTCGGCTCCCCGCCCGGCGGCCGCGAGGAGCGCACCTTCGAGGGGTACTTTCCGGTCGACGCTGACGTCGGCTACTGGGACGACGAGTAGCGCGTACGCAGGGCACCGGCGATGTTCGGATCATCGATGATTCCCTGCCGCCCCCGCAGGGCTGGTGCCGGCACTCGGACCTACGAACCGCATGTACAGCGACCGGTTGGAGTACAGATACCAGCCCAGGCCGCCGTTGATCAGGAGCCCGAACAGCCCCGGACCGCCGAGGCCGTTCGCCAGGAACAGCAGACTCGACAGGGCCCCGGCCGCGAACAGCCCGACGCTCAGTTTCCAGCTCCACGGCTTGAACGACCAGGTCCCGTAGGCCGCGACGAGGTAGCCGACGCCGATCACCAGCGACACTAGTCCGGCGAACGTCAGCGACGATCCTGCCCCGGACGGGCCGTATCTCGACACTTTTTCGGTGTACGTGAGGACCTGGATCCCGACGTAGACGGCCGGCACCCCGAACATAACGAGTGCGATCGGGACGAGCCGCAACGCCGTCGGAACGCCACCGCTGTGGCCGCCGGCGGCGCTCTGTCCAGCCCCGTCGCGGCTGGCACGGTGCTCCTGCTGCCCGGACCGAGTCCGCCCCGTTCCCGACTGGGTACCTCGTTCGCGCCGGCCGCCTCCCCGCTTGCCCCCCTGGCGTGGCTGGCGTCCGTTCCCCGCGTTCCGCCCCCTGGATCCCTGCGTCACCTGACCGGCTGATTCTGCAGTGGACTGATCCGTTGTCCCGCCGGCACCGTCCGTTCCGTGGCTCATGAGTCCGGTTGCCGCGTAATCGCTTATAAACTCGGGCACAGGCTGGCGGCGAGCTACGTCGCACCGATGGCAGCAGAGTTACCAGAGTTTCCGGAGCGCCACCTGGAAGTTGTGGTCCCACTCGCCGTCGCCGAACCTTATGTCGGCTACCTCCCAGCCGGTGCCGACGGCCGCCTCCCGAACTCGATCCGGCGTAAACAGCCGGTAGAGCCACGGTTCGCCGAGCGTGCCGTCGTACTCGAACTGCAGCACGCGGTACGCGAGGCCGTCGGTCGGATCGTCGTAGTAGTCCAGCATGTCGGCCGTGGTCTCGTGATCCGGGTCGAACCCGTCGATGACGGCCGTCCCGTCTGGACCAGTGACGTACGCGAGGTCGCCGAGGAACTCGCGGAGGCCCTGCATCGACCGCGAGAGGCTCATCTGGGTGCCGATAGCCAGCGCCGACGCGAACCGATCGCGCTCGAACGTGTCGGGAAGCGCGAACATATCGGCCTTGCGGGCGTCCTCGACCCCGCGGTCGCGCAGCACCTCGACCAGCAACTCGCTGTGCTCGATCGCGACTGTCTCGAACTGCTCCTGGAAGTACAGCGCGTGCCGGCCGGCGCCCGCACCCAAGTCCAGCAACGGCCCGTCGAGCCATGTGTCGAGAAAGCTGCCGCTCTCTGGGTCGAATTCGTCGAAGTACAGCCCGACGTCGGCGTCCTCGGTGGTCGTGCCGTTTCGGTACCGGAGCGTGCCCCGCTGTTCGTCGAACTGGTAGTCGTGGAGTGCCTCTGCGAACGGGTCTGACATCGCTTGGTCTGAACGACCACCGCGAGGGAGAAACGTGCTGCGGTGGTGTGCGAACCCGTCGCAGGCTACTCCATCCGCTCGATGATCGACTCGAGTTCGTCCTGGCGTTGCTCGACGGCCATCTCGCGGAGGTCCTCCTCGGCCTCGGTTTCGCAGGCGAGGTCGGGCACCTGGACCGGTTTGCCGGTATCGTCGATCGCGACGAACGTCAGAAACGGGGTGGTCGTCTCCTGGTGTTTCCCCGTCCGCGGGTTCTCGGAGTGGACGTCGACTTTCACATCGATGCTCGTGCGGCCGGTGTTGAACACGTACGACTGGATTACAGCGATCTCGCCCAGGTCGATCGGCGCGATGAAGTCGACGTGGTCCATCGAGGCAGTGACACACTGCTGGTTGGCGAAGCGCATCGCCGAGATGGCGCCGCAGATGTCCATCCAGTGCAGCACGACGCCCCCCAGCGCCCGCCCGAGGTTGTTCGTGTCGTTCGGCAGCAGCATCTCCGTCATCTCCGTGTGCGATTCGCTCAGCGGAACTGAGTCCCTCTCGGCCATGTGGGTGGGAAACGCCGGCGGCTACTAACATACGTCGGTCGCTAGGTGGATGTGGTGAGGTCGGGGGAACGGTCGTGACGCCAGAGGAACACGGTTAACCCCCCGGGGCCGGACAGGTGAGGTATGGAGACACGACAGGTACTGCTCGCGGACGCGTTTGCCGACGAGCCGCTGGGCGGGCTGCCGGTCGCGGTTGTGCCCGACGGCGAGGGGCTCTCCGGACCGCTCCTGCGCCGGATTGGCGGCGAGTTCGGCGCCGCCGGGGTTGTGACGCTGCAGGACGGCCGGCTCTCGTATTTCGCAGGCGCTGGAACCGACGATATGGTCGCAGGGGCAGTCGCCGGCGGCACTGCGCTGGTCGAGCGCGGTCGCGTGGACCCGGGCACACACACGCTGGAAATCGCGGGAGTAGATGCTGCCGACACCGGTGCCGATCCGGAGGGCGACGGCGAAGGGGCAGGGCTGACCGAGCAGGTGATCGAGATCGACGCCGACCACACGGTTCGGGTCACGCTTTCGGCTCTCGACTGTGGGTCGACGTCGGCGACGAACGCGGACCTCGCGGACGCGCTGGGGATCGACGTCGCAGCCATCGACGACGTGAGCGCGGACCTCCCCGCCGGGCGGATCGACGGGTACGGCGGGACGCTGGTGGCGCCGGTGAACTTCCTCGAACACCTCAGCCGCGCCGATCCGGATGGTGAGGACCTGACGGCCCTGCTCGCTGACGCCGGGGCCAACCGTCTCTGCGCGTTCACGTTCGACACGCTCGGGAACGACACCGATCTGCACGCGCGCACATTCGATCCGCGGGCTGACGGCTGCGAGGTGCCCGCCAGCGGCGTCGCAGTCGGTGCCTGCGGCGCTCACCTCGCGGGAAATCCCGTGTTCGACGGCGAGCGATCCGCGGTCCGCGTTGAGTGCGGCCGCTTCCTCGACCGGCCGGCGACGATCGGGACGACGCTGGCCGACGCGCCGGCGGTCAGCGGGAAGGCCCTGACAGTACTCGACGGGACGCTCACGCTCCCACCGGAAGACGACGACGAGATCATCGAGGTTTGAGACAAAGAGGCCGAACGTTACCGGAGGTGGCGTCGCCACCGGACGGCACGCCGACGGCCGGCGAATCCACGGACTGCTCGCGGAAACGGTCGGTAAACGGTTCCTACGGCGCGGAGAGTGCAGAAGCTTCTTTACGGTCCTGGTAGTTGGTGCAGGCACGTGTATGGCTGTACTCTGGCTGGACGACATCAGAGGTGACGACCTCGAACGGGTCGGCGGGAAGGCCGCCTCACTCGGAGAGATGACCACGGCCGACCTGCCCGTACCGCCGGCGTTCGTGGTGACCGCCGATACGTACCGTTCGTTCATCGAGGAGACCGGCATCGACGGCTGAGACACCGATCCCCGACGACCTCCGCGCGGAGATCTTCGAGGCGTTTGACCAGATCGGCGAGCAGGCGTCGGTCGCCGTCCGCTCGTCGGCGACGGCGGAGGACCTGCCGGGCGCGTCGTTCGCCGGGCAGCAGGAGACGTACCTCAACGTCACACGCGACCGGGTGATCGACTGCGTCCGCGACTGCTGGGCGTCGCTGTTCACCCAGCGGGCGCTGTACTACCGCCAGGAGCAGGGGTTCGACCACCGGGAGGTGGACATCGCCGTCGTCGTCCAGGAGATGGTCGACGCGGACAAGAGCGGCGTCATGTTCACCAGCCACCCCTCGACCGGCGCGCCCGTCGTGACCATCGAGGCCGCGTGGGGACTCGGCGAGGCGGTCGTCTCCGGCGCCGTCACGCCGGACAACTACGTGATCGACCGGGGAACCGGCGACATCCGCGAGGAGACCGTCGCCGAGAAGAAGGTGATGCACGTCCGTGACCCGCAGACGGGCGAGACTGCCGAGCGTGCAGTCCCCGAGGACAAGCGCGACGCACGCGTCCTCAGCGACGCCGAACTCGAAGAACTCCGCGGGACGGGTGAATCGATCGAGGAGTACTACGGCTCACCACAGGACGTCGAGTGGGCCATTGCAGACGACGACGTGTACCTGCTGCAGTCCCGGCCGATCACGACCATCGACGAGGACGCTGCGGCCGCCGGTGGCGTCGCTGACGGCGGGAGCGGCGCCGACAGGCGAAGCGGTGTCGAGCAGACGGGCAACGGCGGCGCGAGTGCCGGTGCCGCGTCCGCGGAAGGCGACGGCGACGTGATCCTGACGGGGCTGGGCGCCACACCCGGCTCGGCGTCGGGCGAGGTCCGGATCGTCCAGAAGCTCGACGAACTCGACAAAGTCCAGGAGGGCGACATCATCGTCACGGAGATGACGACGCCGGACATGGTGCCGGCGATGAAGCGCGCCGCCGGCATCGTCACCGACGAGGGGGGCACCACGTCCCACGCGGCGATCGTTTCCCGGGAGCTCGGCGTCCCGGCAGTCGTCGGCTGCGAGACGGCGACCGAACTGCTCCAGGACGGCCAGCTGATCACCATCGACGGCGAGAAGGGGTCGATCCGCTCGGGCGGCCAGGAGACCACGACCGACGAGGGCGAGGAGTACGACGCGGTGGAGGCGGTCCGGCCGGACACGCCGGTCAAGCCAATGACGGCGACGGAGGTGAAGGTCAACGTCTCCATCCCGAGCGCGGCCGAGCGCGCCGCGGCGACGGGCGCCGACGGCGTCGGCCTGCTGCGCATCGAGCACATGATCCTCTCGCTCGGGAAGACGCCCGAACGGTACATCGCGGACAACAGCGAGGGGGAGTACATCGAACAGATCGTCGAGGGCGTCCGCGGGGTCGCCGACGAGTTCTACCCCCGCCCGGTCCGTGTCCGGACGCTGGACGCCCCGACCGACGAGTTCCGCGAACTGGAGGGCGGCGAGGACGAACCGGTCGAGCACAACCCGATGCTGGGCTACCGCGGGATCCGGCGGAGTCTCGACCGGCCGGACGTGTTCCGGCACGAACTCGAGGCGTTCCGCAAGCTGTACGACGTCGGCTACGACAACGTCGAGATCATGTTCCCGCTGGTCAACGACGCCTCTGACGTCCGGCGGGCCAAGCGCCTCATGGAGGACGTCGGCATCGACACCGACAAGCGGACATGGGGCGTGATGATCGAGACGCCCGCCGCTGCACTCTCCGTCGAGGAGATGGCGAGCACCGGCCTCGACTTCGTGAGCTTCGGGACCAACGACCTCGTCCAGTACACACTGGCGATCGACCGGAACAACGAGCGCGTGGCGGACCGCTACGACCCGCTGCACCCCGCAGTGCTGGATCTCATCGACCACACGATCGAGGTCTGTCGCGAGCACGACGTCGCGACGAGCATCTGCGGGCAGGCCGGCTCCGACCCGCGGATGGCCACTCACCTCGTCGAGGAGGGGATCACGTCGATCAGCGCGAACATCGACGCCGTCCGCGACGTCCAGCACGAGGTCAAACGGGTCGAGCAGCGCCTCCTGCTGGACTCCGTCCGGTAGCTCCGGCGGCACGTCCCCGGCGGGGGTGGCAGGGGAACACTTTTTGTTTGCCACAGTGTAGCACGGGGTACGATGGTACGGGCGTTTATTACGGTGAAAACGGCTGCCGGCAAGTCAGCCGATCTCCAGAACCGCATTCGGGAGATGGACGCCGTCCTCGACGCGAACGTCGTCGCCGGTCAGTACGACATCATCGTCGAGGCCGAAGCCGGGGAGGTGTACGACGTGATCCACACCGTCGCGACCGACATCAGGGAACTCGACGGCGTGGTCGACACGCGGACGTACATGTGTCTCGAATGACGCGCCCTACTGGGGTGTCTGTCTGACTGCAAGCCTCTCGACGAATCACAGCGCGGTGTCGTGTTCGTCCTCGAAGTCGCGCTGCTCGCGGTAGGCGTCGACGAACCCCTCGACGTCGAACTCGGCCATCTTCCGTTCGAACTCCTCGACGGTCGGCCCCGCGTCGGCGTGGCTGATGGCGTGTTCCATCAGCTCCACGAGCAGTTCGACGACGATCCGGTGGAGTTCCCGGGAGTCGAACTCGGTCACCCACACCAGGGCGTAGCCGACGGTGCCGTCACCCGAGAGGTCCGCGCTCGCCACCTGCTCGGGGTACTCCTCGCGCACCATCGCGAGCGCGTGCGCCGTCGAGAACTCCTCGAAGTCGTCCTCGGTCCGGATCGTCTCCCGTAGCGTCTCGACGAGGAACTCCGGGACGAACCGTCCCAGCGGGTGGACGTCCATCACGACGGCGTGGGACGCCCCGCAGGCGCACTCGAACTCGCGGACGCCCAGATCCAGGTCGTAAGCGTGGATCTCCTCGCCGCAGGGCAACTCGATGATCTCGTCGGGTTCGCCCGGGACGCGGGGGTCTGGCATTGGTCACCGTTGGCTCGCTGGCCCGATAAAGCACCCGATAGCTGACCCGAGCGACACGTCCGTCCGGGCACAAACCCGTAGTATCAGGGCCAGTCGTCGCGGGTATCCTCTTCCTCGACAGTCGCGGGTTCGGGGTCGACAGCCATCGCCCAGTCCGCGGCGTCGGCGGCCGTCTGGACGTTGACGTACTCCCAGTCGAGTTCGTCGGCCAGCTGTTCGTCCTCGCCGGTGGTGCCGACGAACACGTAGCGGTCGGTGTCGAACTGCTCTTTGATGTTGCCGAGGCTCTCGCGGCGGCTCCGGGGACCGGAGAAAAAGTCCTGGCGAACGCGGTGCTTGCGCGTGAAGTTCGTCACGACGTAGGTCGGTTTCTCGGAGATGACGCCGACGTAGGTCGTCCACTGCCGGGCGTCCGTGAACACGGCCTGGGGGTCCTGCAGCTCCTTCAGCGCCTCCAGCTCGAACGCGAGGGTCATGTCGCTGTCGCCGCCGTTCATGCCCATCAGTCGGTGTCCGCCGGAAAAAAGCGCGTCGGTCCGGCCGTCACTCAGCCTGGGGAGTGGGTTCGAGCCGATCGACGTCGATCTCCTCCTCGAGCAGCTGCTCTTTCTTGTCGGCGACCTGCCACTCGCCGCGCATGATCTGCTTGAGCGAGGACTGCTGGGAGAGGTCGCCGATCAGGACGCCGCCGACGAGCTGGCCGTCCTCGAAGGCGAGACGGCGCCACTCCGTGTCGGAGTACTTCCGCTCGGCCTCGTCGTCGCCCCGCGCCGGGTGGCCAAAGGAGAGAAACGGGAAGTCGAAGTGCGTGATCGAGTACGAGGAGACCCAGCGGAACTCCTCCTCGGGGCCGTCGGCGACCATGTTCTTGCCGGCGACGGCGCCCTGCTCCTTCGCGGAGCCCCAGGAGCCGTTCTGGGCGCGGTCGTTGATGATCGTGTCCTCGTAGCGGACGATGTCGCCCGCCGCGTAGATGTCCTCGACGTTCGTTCGCATGTACTCGTCGACGAAGATGCCGTCGTCGCGCTCGATGCCGGTGCCGTGGAGCCACTCGGTGTTGAAATCCAGGCCGATGGCGACCCCGGCCCAGTTGGCCTCGTAACGCTCGCCGTTGGGGTCGACCGCCGCCGTGACGTGGCCGTCGTCGTCGACCTCGAAGCTGTCGACGCCGGAGTCGAACACCGGCTCGACGCCGATCTCCTCGAGGCCGTCGTGGACGATCTCCGCCCCCTGCAGCGAGAGCGCGTAGCGCCACCACCGGTTGCCCCGCATGAGGTACTTGGCGTCGATCCCCTGGGCGCCACAGACCGCCGCGAGGTCGATCCCCAGCAGGCCTGCACCGACGACCACGCCAGTCTCGGCATCCTCGGCGTGCTCGCGGATGGCGCGGGCGTCCTCGAACGTCCAGAAGTGGTGGATCCCGTCGGCGTCGGCGTTGTCGACGCCGAAGCTGGCGAGGCTCTTGGGCGTCCCGCCCGTCGCGACCAGCAGCTTGTCGTACTCGTAGGTCTCGCCCCCGTGTGTGTGAATCTCGTGGGCGTCCGCGTCGACGCGCTGGACGTGCGTGTTCAGCTCCAGGTCGATGTCGCGCTCCTCGTACCACCCGGGCTCGTGGATGGAGATCGGGGCCTCGGGTAGCTTGCCTTTTGCGAACTCCTTGATCAGAATTCTGTTGTACAGCGCCTCCCCTTCGTCCGTGAGGACCGTGATGTCAGCGTCCGGGTCTTCCTCCCGGATCGTCTCGGCCGCCGAGCTCCCGGCGATCCCGTCGCCGACGATGACGTGCGACGTGCTCATGTACGGGAGCTTGCGTATGAGGCTTAATGTGGATTGCTATCTGTCACTGCCGCGCCGGACCCGCGCTGACCCCGTTCCGAATTGACAGATCGACAAGGACAGGCCCCAGAAATCCATTTCATCGGGATTTCGGCAATTGACTCTGAGACCCAACGTCCGTCCAGATTCTGCACTGGACCGGCAAATTCTGCCGGCCACCTGGCACAGCATACGAACGACACGCGTTAAGTAGGTCCAGGCCAACTGGGAGATATGTCCGACGCGACCGATCTCGAGGAGTTACAGCGGGGCACGGAGCTGGTCAAGCGCGGCTTCGCCAAGATGCAGAAGGGCGGCGTGATCATGGACGTCGTCAACCCGGAGCAGGCCCGCATCGCCGAAGACGTGGGCGCGGTGGCGGTGATGAACCTGGAAGCGGTGCCGGCCGACATCCGCAAGCGCGGCGGCGTCGCACGGATGGCCGATCCGGCGTCGCTGGGGGAGATCATCGACGAGGTGTCGATCCCGGTGATGGGGAAAGCGCGCATCGGCCACACCAAGGAAGCACAGATTCTCGAAGCCGCGGGCGCCGACATGGTCGACGAGTCCGAGGTCCTGACGCCCGCTGACGACCGCTACCACATCGACAAGCGCGAGTTCACGGCGCCGTTCGTCTGCGGCGCGCGCAACCTCGGCGAGGCGCTACGCCGCATCGGCGAGGGCGCGGCGATGATCCGCACCAAGGGCGAGGCCGGCACCGGCGACGTCAACCAGGCGGTCCACCACCAGCGCAACATCAAGGGCTCGATCCGCAAACTCGAGGGGGCGAGCCACGAGGAGCGCGAGAAGTGGGCCCGCGAGCACGAGGCGCCGGCCGAACTGGTCCACGAAACCGCCGAGCGGGGCCGCCTCCCGGTCGTCAACTTCGCCGCCGGTGGCATCGCGACGCCCGCCGACGCCGCGCTGATGATGCACCACGGCTGTGACGGCATCTTCGTCGGCTCCGGCATCTTCGGTGCCGAGAACCCCCGCGCGATGGGGGCGGCTATCGTCGAGGCCGTCAACAACTGGGACGACCCGGAGAAACTCGTCGAGATCAGCAAGAACCTCGGCAAAGGGATGTCCGGCGACGCGAACGTCGACCTGCCCGAAGAGGAGAAGATGCAGGGTCGCGGCGTTTGATAGTGATCGTTGTGAGTCTTTACCGCCGTCGACCCATCAGACTCCGGTGTCAGCCCGTGAAACTCCCGAGAATGTGATGCGACTCCGAAAATAATCACTCACTATGAGTCAGCTGACAGTCGCTCGACGACCGCTCGCCGCCTCTACGGGAAGCCTCGCTCGGGGCTTGACCCCGAGGCGGTTCACTACTCCGTCAGCGATCCTTCGCCGAACAGTTCCTGGTAGGCAGCGACGCCGAGCAGCGCGACCGTTCCGAACACGGCCGCGCCGGCCCACACGGCACCAGTCCTGAGGACGTTCCCCGTCAGCGTCGGGAACTCGTCGCCAACGACGACCGCTCCCTTCATTCCCTGTCCCTTGTGGGGGTTGCAGTAGTACCTGTGGATGCCCGCTTCCTCGAACGTGTACTCGAAGGTGAACCCTTCTTCGCCGGTGAGTTCACTCTCGAACTCGTCGGCTTCACTGACGACGTTGTGGGCGCCGTTGCCCGTCCACTCCCAGACGACTGTCGTGCCGGCGTCGACGTGGATCGCGACCGGATCAAACAGGAAGCCGTCGTCGCCGGCGCCGACGTCAACTCCAACCTCCTCCTGGCCGCGTCGAGGGGCCGCCCCGCCCTCGAACCCAGGCACGTCGTCGAGGTAGCCGCCGAAGTCGGGCTGGGCGCCGAAGGGGACGACGTCGCCCTCGGCGTTGTCCTCCCCGACAGCGACGACACCTTTCATCCCCTGCTGCTTGTGGGGCGAGCAGAAGTACTGTTCGACGCCCGCCTCCTCGAAGGTGTACTCGAACGTTTCGCCCGCCTGCTCGTAGATGTCGCTCTCGAAGTTGCCGGCCTCGCTGACGACGTTGTGACCGCCGCCCTCGCCGGTCCACTCCCAGGGCGGAGCGAACGCGAAGTTGCCGCCGTTGCCCTGGGCGCCGACGCGGACTGTGACTTGCTCCATGCCAGTCGCGTCGACGGTTTCGCCGCCCCAGGTGCCCTCGTCTTCGAGGTAGCCGTCGTACGCCGATCCCTGTGCCCCAGCAGTGCCAGTCGCGCCGGCCGCCGCGAGCCCGACGGCCGCCCCGGTACCCGTCCTCAGCAGCCCACGTCTCGTGTACGTGTCGCTGGTGTCCATATCTCTTACTCACAGGGTTGTGGATATAAATCCGCTCTTTCGGAGTCGCCGGTCAGCTCCGGAGCGGAAGACAACGCCCAAGTCCCCTCACCTGCTTCAGACGTGATATGGGACCGGGAGCATCGACGGCAGTGCTGCAGACGCCAGCCGCGGATCTGTGGAACGTCCTCGAGGGGCTGAGCACCGTCGAAGAGCGGCTGGTGGCGAGCGCCGTCGTCGTCTTCATCGCCATCGTGGTAGGCAGTTGGGTGCTGCCGATGATGGTACGCCTCTCGGCCGGACTGATCGACCGACAGCTCCCCGGCGGCCACGTTCGGAGCTGGGGGGAGCTGCTCAGTCGCTACGTGCCGACGACGCTCGCGAACGTGTGTCTGCGGCTGCTGCAGGTCAGCATCTGGTTCGTCACGATTTTCGTGGTCATGCTGACCTGGGAGCAGGTCGAAACGGCGAGGGACTTGCTGCACACCATGGGTATCACGACTGGTCGACTCACCGACATCCTGCTCACTATCGGGCTGTTTGTCGCCGCATACCTCGCCGCGAACGCGCTGCGGGAACTGGTCGAGCAGTACAGCGAGGGCGCCGACCAGATCACCGACCACCAGCAGGAAATCATAATCCGGATCGGGAACGTTGCGCTGTTCACCGTGGCGCTGACGGGGACGCT
>PXSF01000056.1:0-17981 GCA_003022845.1 Halobacteriales archaeon SW_10_66_29
GCGCGCGGCCGGACGCCGGCACTGTACTGGAAGAACCTGAAGATGATGCTCCCGGGGTGACTGGGTCGCCGGCTGCTCCGAGTCGGAGATCCGGAGCCGTCCGACACGTTTCCGATCCTGCAACTGGTGTTGAACAGTTAACTTATCCCTGTACAGTGTCGAACACGAACGAATGCGCAGGAACACGCTCGTTCTCGTCGCGGTGCTGGCGTTCGCGCTCGTGGCCGCCGCCGTCCCCGCCGCCACGGCAGCGACTGCCGGAACCGCGGCGGACGCGGACCACAATCAACAGGAGTTCGTGCAGGACTGTGCGGCAGAGCCGCCCGCTGACTTCGACGCCCCCGCTGACGACAGCCAGGTCATCGGCTTCGTCGACGGCTACTGGTACAACCAGCCCCTGGAGATCGACGTCGAGGGCGGGCTGACCGAGGACGAACTCGACCGGCTGAGCGCCCGGACCGCCGCCCGCTTCGAGGTGATGCGCTGTCTGCCCGCCGAGGACGGCGTCCCGACGGTGAACGTCCAGAGCCGCGAGGAGTTCGCCAAACAGCAGAACGGCACGTTCGAAAACGTCAGCACCGCCCTCCGGCAGGCCGACAACGCGAAGTTCGAAACGATGCTGCTGATCGACTCCGAGTCGAGTTCGACGGAGGTGCGCGAGGAGAACCGCGGGTCGACCATCGGCGGCACGTACAACTTCAAGTCGAACACGATCACGATCGTCTCGGACGACCCCGACTCGCTTCTGATCGACGAGGAGGTGCTGGTCCACGAAATCGGCCACGCCGTCCAGGACCAGCAGTTCAACCTCACCCAGTACGACCGGGCAACCACCGACAAGGACAAGGGCATCCTCAGCCTGATCGAGGGTGACGTCACCTTCATCGAGAACCGATATCTGGACGCCTGCAAGAACGGCCAGTGGGAGGAGCCCTGCATCACCGAGGAGTTCGGCAGCAACGGCGACGGCGGGAATCAGTCGAACGCACCGGCGAACTGGGGGCTGTACTTCACGCAGTTCCAGCCCTACAGCGACGGTCCATCGCTGATCCAGGAGGCCTACGACGACGGCAGCTGGGATGCAGTCAACGACCTCTACGAGGATCCGCCCCGGAGCGCCTACTACAGCGCCTTCCCCGGCAGCTACGGCGAGGTCGAACTGACCGACATCGAGGTCTCCAACCGGAGCAGCGACTCGTGGGAGCGACTCACGTTCGAGGACGAACCCGACTACGACACGATCGGCGTCGCCGGCATCTCCGCGATGTTCGCGACCCCGATCTACGAGAGCGGCGGCCAGTTCACCATCTACGAGCCGCGGTCGTTCCTCAACGTCAACTCCTCGGGAGGGATCGACAACTTCGATCCGCTGAACTACAACCAGCCCGAGACCGAGGGCTGGCGCGACGACAAGCTGTACACCTACCGCAACGCGGCCAACGAGACCGGCACGGTCTGGACGCTCGACTGGGCCAGTGCCGAGGACGCCCAGCCGTTCGTCGACAGCTACAAGGAACTGGTCGAGTTCCGGAACGGCCAGCCCGTCGACGGCGCCGAGAACACCTACACGTTCGGCGAGGAAAGCGAGTTCGATATGGCTGTAACGATCATCCAGGACGGCGACCGCGTCACCATCGTCAGCGGGCCGTCCGTCGAGGAGCTGCCCGAGATCCACGATATCGAACTGAGCGGCAGCGAGAACGGCGACGATTCGACCGACGACGGCGAAAACGGCTCCGAGGACGGCGAGAACGGGACTGACGACAGCGATGCGACGGACGGCAGCGGCGACTCAGCGGACGGTGACTCCGCTGGCGAGGACGGCGAGGCGGACGACCAGATGACCGGGACCGAATCCGACGACTCTGACGGCCCCGGCTTCGGCGTCGTGATCGCCGTCGTCGCGGTGCTCGGTGTCGCGCTGCTCGCCAGTCGTCGGTAGTGTGGAGTAGCGGCTCCCGGCTTTTTCGCGTTATTCGTCGGTGACGCTCATTCCTTCCCGGACCCTGAACGACTCGTCCCCGGAGAACCGCGTCGGGTCGAAGGCGTCGATACCGGAGCCTCCGAGCAGTTGCTCCGCGATCCGTCGCCCGGTGGCGGGCGCGCGCATGAACCCCTGGCCCTGGAAGCCCGTGGCGACGTACAGCCCCTCGCGGAGCCGACCGACAAGCGGTTCGCGGTCCGGCGTCGCCGTGCAGAGCCCGGCCCAGGCGCGCTGGACGTCGGGCTGGAGGTCCGGCAGCCGGTGGACGAGTCGGTCGGTCAACGACGCCGCGAACTCCGGGTTGGCGTCGCGGTCGTACGTGTCCGGGTCGGCCTCGACGGCCTCGGTACCGTTGCCAGCGAGCAGCCCGTCGGGATGGGGGCGGGCGTAACAGCCCGCCGTCGCGTCGTACCACATCGGCTCAGTCACGTCCGCCGCGGTGACCAGCGCCTGCACGCGGTACGGCTTCATCGCGATCGGGACACCGGCCGCTGCGAGAAGTCGCTTCGAGTGGGCCCCGGCTGCGACGAGCACGCCGCCGACCGCCCGGGACGAGCCGTCTTGCGGGACGACCCGGGGCGGATCGGTCTCGACTGTGACCGGCGTGTGCGTCGCCAGGGTTGCCCCCTCGGCGACCGCGTTCTCGGCGAGACAGGCCGTGTACGCGCCCGGGTCCGCGTAGCCCGCGCCCTCGGTCACGCCCGCGACCGCGACGTCGTCAGCCCGCAGCGCGGGGAACCGGCCTGCGAGCGCCGACGGCTCGATCCGGCCGGCAGGGACGCCGTGGTCGGCCATCCGGTCGAGCCCCGAGGCGATCGCGTCGGCGTGTTCTGCGTCCCCCTCGCGAGCCAGCCAGACGTACGGACAGGGGTGGAACGCGAACGTCTCCGGACCGGAGAGCGCCCGGAACCGCTCGATCGCCTCGCGGGCCAGCGTCGCCGCCGGCTCGGTCGCGACGGCGTCGTAGCAGACCCCTGCGGCCCGGCCGCTGGAGCCGCTTGCGACCGCCCCGCTGTCGTAGACGGTCACGTCCGCGCCGCGTCGCGCCAGGTCGTACGCCGCAGTCACGCCGACGGCGCCGGCACCGACCACCGCGATTTCCGGGCCGTCGCCGCGGTCGGACCGGACGGGGTCGTCCCGCGCTGTGAGGTCGCCCGTCACGATCGCGACTCCGGTACCCCGTCGGGTCGCGACTCCGGCGAATCGCCGGACCGCGCGTCCGCCAGGTTGGGCCACTCGAGGACAGCTTCCGGCGGCGTCTCGGCCGTCCCCCAGAGGACGCCGGCGAACAGTTCGAGCGTGTCGACCAGCCGCGGCCCCGGCCGGTTCACGTAGTGGTGGCCGTCCACGGCGTAAACGCGGCCCTCGCGGACCGCAGTGATATCGCGCCAGCCCTCGCGGTCGGTCAGGTCGGTCCGGTTCTCGGCCGTCTGGTCGAGTTCGAACCCGCAGGGGGCGGCGACGATCACCTCGGGGTCGTACGCCACGATTTCGGCCCACTCGCGGGGCGTCGAGCGGTCGCCGGGGTCCGCCAGCCCGTAGCTGCCGCCGACGCGCTCGATCATCCCCGGGACCCAGTGGCCGGCGACCATCGCGGGGTCGAGCCAGTCGAAGACGGCCACCCGCGGCCCGTCCTCGGCGTCCGGCGTCGCGTCAGTGATCGCCGCGACCCGCGACCGGAGGTCCGAGACGACCTCGCGGGCCCGCTCCTCGCGGCCGAACACCCCGCCGAGGCGCTCCAGGTCCGCGAACACGTCGTCGAGGCTGTGGGGGTCCGAGGTGACGATGCGGGCGTCGAGCGAGAGGTCGGCGACCGCCTGCCGGATCGCCGAGTCGTCGACTGCACAGACATCACAGATGCCCTGCGAGACGACCACGTCGGGGTCGAGGTCAGCGAGCAACTCGCGGTCGATCTCGTAGACGCCGCCTGACGCCTCGGCGTCGGCCACCTGCTCGTTGATCGCGGCGCTGTCGGCGTCGGGGTCGATCCGTGTGTCGATGACCGACGGACGGTCGCAGGCCGCCGGCGGGTAGTCACACTCCTGAGAGACGGCGACGGGTTCGACGCCGATGGCGTACAGCATCTCCGTCGCTGACGGGAGCAGTGAGACGACGCGCATACGCGCCGTAGGGCCGTCTCCCCCATAAAACCACTTTCAGCACGGTTCCGCGGTAGAACTCTCCACGTACTCACGTCCCACAGTATCGGGTGGCCCTTGATTATCAGAACGGGAGTCGGTCCCGGATCTGGTCGAAAACGTCCGCCTCCTTCTCGTCGGTGTTTTCGGGGCCGACGACGTGGTCCTGTGGCAGGATCACCATGCGCTCGCCCTCCTCGTCGACCTCGATCAGGCCGTCATCTTTCAGATCAGCGAGCGCGTCTTCGAGCGTATCGATGTCCTCCTCGACCTCCGCGCGGAGTTCGAAGACGGTCATGCCGTCCTGCTGGCGGTCGGCGAGGGCGTCGAGGATCTCGACGTCGGTGTCGTCGCGGTCACGATACGCCGGCTTGGCACGCATCATCCGCACGTACGCCGTGACACACCTTATAATTAACAGGCGTGGCTGCGAGTCGGACGGTTCACCCACCGGACCGCCGGCGGCCCAAGCAGTACGCTTATGTGCCACTGGGCGGAGAACTCATGACAATGAGTCTCAAGTGTTCAATCTTTGGCTGTCGCTGGGGAGACACGGAGGTCGAGCGCGAGCGCGAGGAGGACGGAAGCGAAGTGATCATCACGATCCGCGAGACGGAGACCTGCTCGCGGTGTGGCGACGTCAGGGTCGTCTCGGAGAACAAGGAGGTGACGACGCTGGAGACGGCCGCCGACATCGTCGCCGACGACCTGGCGGACGACTCGCCGGAGCAGTCGACGGGAGCGACGCCGTCCGGGGCGGCCGACGAGCCGGCACCGGCCGGGGAGGAACCCGCGCCCGAAGAGGCGACGGGCAGTGAACCCGCCACGACGATCCCGGACGCCGAATCCGACGCCGTCGTGACTGCCGACGACGCCGCACCGACGGGTGGCGATCCACCGGAGGACGTCGACGCCGCACCGACGGGTGGCGATCCGCCGGAGGACGACGACGCAGTCATTCTCGACGACGGCGAGGACGACCCGGGGGAGACGGCGAGCAGCCCCGAGCCCGAACAGCCGGCGGAAACGGGCCAGGCCGAGCAGGGCGGGGGAGACGAGGGCTGGGACGCGTCGGAGCCGGCGGTCGAACAGGACCAGGGCGCCGAAATCGTGGGCGAACCGGAGACCGACGCCGACGAGGAGAGCGGGGAGCGCGACCACGGCGAGTGGCCGGAGGAACCCGACGACGGCGACGACTGGGAACAGCCGACGGACATCGACCACGGCGTCGACGAGGAGCCGTCCGGCTTCGGAACCGTCGGCAACGCGGTGACAGTGCCGGAAGGCGAGTTCTACTGCCCGGAGTGTGCGTACACGACGCCCGTCGAGTCCTCCTCGCTGCGCGCTGGCGACTACTGTCCGGAGTGTCACCGCGGCTCGCTCGAACACCGGAGCGACTGATCCGGACGGCGCTGACCGGTCGAAACAGCACGAAAGACGTAAGACCCAAGCCGGGTTAACGTCCCTCCATGCGCGAGTACAAGATGCGCCGGGGCGAGTATCTCGACGACCGCATCGAGGATATGGAAGCGACAGTAGAGGACTACTTCGGCCTCATCTCGGGAACTGAGAAGTACAAGGGCAGCGAGCTCTACGTCGTCGAGGAGCCGAGCAACGCGGTGTTCAAGCGCGTCACGGTGGGGACCGTCGAGTACAGCGGCAAGAAGAACAAGGTCGCGCTCGACATCGAGGAGCGGCCCGCCGAGGAGGTCATCGCGTCGGGCGACGTCGAGGCGGCCGAGGAGGCCGTGAGCCTGAAAAACGACTTCCTCGAAGAGGCGACTGGTCGCGACGCCAAGGCGCGCCGCGACTCGATGAAACGCGACGTCGAGGACGACGAGGTCCCCGACGACGTCTCCTGATCCCCCAGCCGCGAATTGCCGAGACTACCGCCCGAGCCGCTCCCGGTTGATGTGGACGTCCGTCGGCGTGATAATCAACTGATCGTCGTCTTTCTGTACGATGTCGCCGCCCACCTCGCGAGCCACCTGCTTCAGCTCGTCGGTGATGTGTTCCATCGTCCGGTCCTGGGTGCTGTGGCGAGTGATGTCCGCGATCACGATGTCGCCGTCGTAGACGGCGTCCTTGATGTCGATGACGTCGGATTTTTCGCCGATGTTGGCGATCCGGACCTGCATCTTCGCGCTCGCGTCGTCGACAGCGAGGTCATCCGCATCCAGTTCGACGTAGTCGCCGGTCTGTCGGGTGGCACCGTCCCCGAAAATTTTGCTCATCAGTCCCATACCACGACCCCCGGGCGCCGGGCGCTTAGGCTTTACGTCAGACGCCCCCGTCAGATCGACAGCTCGTAGAGGTCGTCGCCGACGTGATGGAGCGAGGAGACGACGCGCCCCTCCTCGCCGACCATCTCGTCGCCGTCGACCTGGGCGCGGCCGGTCGCGAGGAACTTGCCGTGGCTCTCCTCGTTGATCACGACGAGGTCGCTCGCCTCGATCTCCGTGCCGGCCTCGATGATCCCCGGCCGCATGACGTCGGCGCCGTTGGAGACGAACTGGATCGCGCCGGCGTCGACCGTGACCACGTGTCGCTCCGGCGGGTACGCGTTCGCCCCTTTGACCGTCAGGAACGGCTGTGTCTCCTCGGGCGTCTTGCCCTCGACGTACAGCACGAGCGGCTCGCCATCGACGAGGACGACGTCCCACTCGCTGTCGACCAGTTCGACCTTCTCGAAGGAGTCGGCGTCCAGCTCGACCCCGAGCTGTGCGGCGAGCGTCTCCTGGATCTCGTCGATGGCGTCCGAGCGGAGGTGATGCCGGGACTTGATCTCCATGTCGGGGTGTCGGCGCCCCCACAGGATAAACGAAACGGCTCGCTCGTGAGCCGGAGGTTTGCGAGGACACCCGACGAAGTAAAGAGAAGCACGCCAGGACTGGGATTTGAACCCAGAATCCCAGAGGGAACACGCTTTCCAGGCGTGCGCCTTACCGTTCGGCCATCCTGGCTCGGGTTGGATTTCTGCTGTCCTGTGCTTAATGACTTTCGTTCCGAGCCGAAGCAAACAGCGACGAACCCAGAATCCCAGAGGAAACACGCTTTCCAGGCGTGCGCCTTACGTCCCTTTGTTCCACCGTGGGAGGTGGGGACGAAGTACGTGGGTTGCGACGGCACTGACGACGAACACCGCGGCGGCGACGCCGGCCATCGGACCGACCCCGACGAACGTACCGCCGACCAGGTGGTACCCCTGGAGCAGGACCAGAAAAGACAGGGCGCCGATCGCGCCCCACAGCAGATCGGCTCTGTACCGCGGGTCCATCGCGTCGGCTCAGCGGGCGGCGATCGCCTCGATCTCGACGCCGACGCCCTTCGGGAGTTCGTCGACCGCGATGGCGCTGCGGGCCGGCGGGTCCCGGTCGAAGAACGTCTCGTAGATGTCGTTCATCTCCTCGAAGTCGTCGATGTCGTCGAGGTACACCGTCACTTTCAGGATGTCGGCCATGCTCGCGCCGGCCGCCTCCAGCACCGCCTCGACGTTCTCCAGGGCCTGCTCGGTCTGGATGTCGACGTCCGCGCCGTCGAGCAGGTCACCCTCCGGCGTCAGCGGGATCTGCCCCGCCGTGAACACGAGGTCGTCGGTCGCCGTCGCCTGGCTGTACGCGCCCACTGCTGCCGGTGCCTCGTCAGTGCTGATCGTGTCGCGCATACGCGAGTGCTCTCCCGGATCTCCCATAAACGCTCGGGGTTTCGGGATCACGATGATCGGATGAACGAAGCGTCCCGAGCTGACGGCGCTTCGCGCCGTCAACGCCCGTTCAGTCCGCCAGGAGCGTGGATCGTGTAGCCGGCAGGAACCCGTGCTACTCGAAGCGGTACTCGTAGCCCTCGTCGGTGTCCTGCACCTTGACGCCGAGCGCTTCGAGGTCGTCACGGAGGTCGTCGGCGCGCTCGTAGTTGCCTGCCTCGCGCTCCTGCTCGCGGAGGTCGAGGACGAGTTCGACCAGTTCGTCCGCAACGGAGACGGCGCCGTCGTCGGCCGCACCGCCGAACTGCAGGCCGAGGACGCCGCCGCCGAACTCCTCGAACGTCTCGACGGCGCTGCGGAGGCCGCGGTAGTCGTACTCCGCGTGCTCGTCGAGGTGGCGGTTGACGACGTTGACCAGTTCCAGCAGCGCCGACAGCGCCTCGCGGGTGTTGAAGTCGTCGTTCATCGCCGCCGCGAACTCCTCGCGGATCGCCGGGATGGCGTCCCGCAGCGACCCGTCGGCGACTTTCGTCCGGGCGTCGATGCTGTCGGCGGCGTCGACCGCGCGCTCGTATCCCCGCTCCAGGCGGTCCCAGCGCTCCTCTGCCTCGGCTATCGTCTCCGGGCTGTAGGTCGCCTCGTTGTGGTACGCCGTCGAGAGCAGGAACGTCCGGACGACGTCGGGGCCGTAGCGCTCGGCTGCCTCGGCGACAGTCTCGAAGTTGCCCAGCGAGGAGGACATCTTCTCCTCGTCGGGCGCCTGCAGCAGGCGAACGTGCAGCCAGTAGCGGGCGAACGTCTCGCCGGTGGCCGCCTCGCTCTGGGCGATCTCGTTCTCGTGGTGGGGGAAGACGAGATCCTGGCCCCCGACGTGGACGTCGATGGTGTCGTCGAGGTGGGTCATGCTCATCGCGGAGCACTCGATGTGCCAGCCGGGACGGCCCCGGCCCCACGGCGAGTCCCAGGTCCGGGCGGTCTCGACGGCCTGCTCGGCCGGCGCGGCGGCGTCGTGCTGGTGCTCTGCGATCTCGTCGGGATCGACGCCGCCGGCCTTCCAGAGCGCGAAGTCCGCCGGGTTGCGTTTCTCGGCCTGCTCATCCTCGCTTCCCTGGGGCTCCATCTCCTCGGGATCCTGGTTCGAGAGCTTGCCGTACTCCTCGAAGGTCGTGACGTCGAAGTAGACGGAGCCGTTGGCCTCGTAGGCGTAGCCGCGGTCGATCAGGCGCTCGACGAGGTCGACGATTTCGGGGACGTGCTCGGAGACGCGCGGGTACACCTCCGCGCGCAGGAGGTTCAGCGAGCGCATGTCCCGGAGGATATCACGGACGTACGACGCCGCGACGTCGGCCTCGGTGTCGCCGTCCTCGCCGACGCGGGCGACGATCTTCTCGTTGACGTCCGTGAAGTTCTCGACGTGGCGGACGTCGTACCCCAGCCACTCCAGCCAGCGGTGCATCACGTCGACGTGGACCCACCCGCGAGCGTGGCCCAGATGGGCCGGGTCCGAGGTCGTCAGGCCACAGTAGTACAGCAAGACAGAGTCGGGGTCCTGTGGCTCGAAGGGTTCACGCTCGCCGGTGAGTGAGTTCGTCACGCGGAGCGTCATTGTCCGTATCTTCTCCCGCTATCGTTTGAACGCTGTGATCTGCGGAGCCGACTGGGCGCTACGGGTCCAGCTGACGCTCCCGACCGATCTCCGCCTCGTATGCCGCCTCGATCCGCCCGAAGAGCTCCTCGCCGACGTCCGTCCGGATCTCTGCGGCTGCCGTGGCGAAGAACTCGTCGAGGTCGTCGTACTCGGTGAGGTTCGAATCCGGGTCGTAGCGGTCCTCGCGCTCGTAGGCGAGTGCCTGCAGACAGCTGTCGATCATGTCCATGTCCCCCACGAACGCGGCGGTCGGGGTTTCGCCGGCCTCGAACTCCTCCCAGCGGGTGCGCAGTTCTTCGTCGTCGTCGAACGGTGCAGTGAGATCGGCGACTGCCTCGCGCTCGGTGCGCTCCTTCTCCGCTGGCGACGGGTAGCTTTCGTCGTCGGGTGCGTCCATCGGGACGTCGCCGATCCGGGCTTCGCCGAGGTCGTGCAGCAACGCCATCGTGACCGCCGTCTCACGGTCGACGCCTGCAGGTTCGGCGTACAGCAGGCACAGCGCCGCCACGCCCCACGCGTGCGCTGCCACCGACTCCGGGGACTCGACGCCGCGCAGGACCCATCCGGTCCGCAGCTCGTCTTTCAGCTCGAACCATTCGAGGAGGGAGGGAAGCTCGCCAGTCATCACTCCGACAATCCGGGGGCGGCCAGTTCAACGTATCGGCTTCGCGGGGACTGGCCGTCGTCGTGGCGGCAACCGGGAGTCGAAGACGACCGACGGGAACGGCGAGCACCCCCTACAGCAGCAGCGACAGTGTCAGGAACAGCAGCAGGACGGCGCCGAGTATCAGCACCGTCGTGCCGACGCCGGCGCGCAGGTACAGGCGCGAGGCCTGCCCGCCGTCCGCCGCCCGGCCGGGACCGAGCAGGCGGCGGTCGACGCGCTGGACCGCAACCGTGGGGTTGTTCCCGACCCAGTAGCAGGTCCGGACGAACCGGACGGCGAGCCGGTCGACGGCCGCGTAGGCTTCAGTCGTCCCGACGATCAGCGCTCGGCCGCCGTAGAAGAACGCCCGGTTGTAGAGGTAGTCGACGTCGGGCACCTTGCCGACGTGGTGCAGCGGCCCCTTCAGGACGGCGAACGCGACCAGCGCGATCAGCCCGAGGCCGACCCCTTCGGCGAGGTGCGGGATCGTGAACGTGTGGTACTCGTACTCGCCCCGGAACGGCAGCAGTTCGAACAGCAGGTCCGGGAACAGGCCAAAGAGGACACAGAGCCCCGCGACCGATACCAGCGCGACGCTCTGGCCGGTGTTGGCGTCTTTGACCGTCCCGTCGTAGCTCCCCTCGACGAAGGCGAAGTAGCCCAGTTTGATAAAGGAGAGGAACGTGCCGACGCCGCCGAGCAGCAGGAGGTACCACAGCACGTCGAGGTGCTTCTTCTCGGCAGCGCCGATGATCATCCCCTTCGAGACGAAGCCGTTGAACCCGGGGAAGCCCGAAATCGACAGCGCCGCCACCGCAAAGGTGATCGCCGTCAGCGGCATCTTCCGGCCGAGGCCGCCGACCTCGTCCAGCGTCTCGTGGCCCGTCCGGTAGATGATCACGCCGACGGTCATGAACAGCAGCCCCTTGTAGAGGATGTGGTTGAACACGTGGCCGAACGCGCCCGCCGCGGCGAGGGCGTCGTAGTAGTACTTGGCGCCGCCGTAGCCGACGCTCGCGCCGGCGAGGCCGACGCCGGCGACCATGTACCCGACCTGGGACTGGATATGGTAGGAGAGCAGCCGGCGCATATCCGACTGCAGTAGGGCGGTGAAGGCGCCGAAGACGGCCATCGCGCCGCCCATGTACGCGATCCAGAGGTGGCCGTCGGGGAACGCGCGGTACATCCCGTAGACGCCGGTTTTGGTGGTGTACACACAGAGGAACACCGATGCGGCGACGTGGGGCCGCGGGTAGGTGTCGGGCAGCCAGGTGTGCAGGCCGACGAAGCCGACGTTGACGCCGATGCCGACCGCCGCGAGGATCGCCGGCACCTGAGAGTCGGCGGCGAGCATCCCGCCCTCGACGGCGCCGTCGACGTGGCTGCTGAACACCAGCGGGTTCCCGTCGGCGGCGGCGACCACTGCCGGATCGGTCAGGTACCAGATGATCGCCGCCAGCAGGAGGCTGCCGCCGATCCCGTGCAGCACGGCGTAGCGAAAGCCCGCCCGGACCGCGGCGCCACCGTAGTGCCACACCAGCAGCGTGCTCGTGACGGCCATCAGCTCCCAGCAGAAGATCAGCGTGAGCCAGTCGCCGGCGTAGACGGCGCCGAGGCTCGACCCGACGTACGTGAGCGCGAACGCGGTCTGGGTGCTGTCGGCGTCGCTCGCCCACGAATAGAGGACGGCTGCGCCGCCGATGAACCCGGAGATCAGGCCCATCAACCGCGAGAACACGTCGACGTTGTACAGCACTGCCCGGAAGCCGACATCTGCGCTCCCGAACAGCGTCACCGTCACGTGCGCGCCGTCGGGGACGAACCAGGAGATTGCAACGACGCCGAGCGTCGCGGCGATGCCAATCGCGTGGCCGATATCCCGTGGAAGGATCCAGACGAGCAGCGCCGCCGTCAGCACGATCACTGCCGGCGGCACGAGATCGAGCACCATCAGCCCACCACCCCCTCGGCGATGACCTCGATCAGTTCGAGGAACACCGCCTGGTATGGGACGACGCCAAGCACAACTGCGCCGGCGACGATGACGAGGATCGGTCCGAGCATCAGCCACGACCCCTCGGCGCCGGTCCAGCCGGCGCGCTCCCAGCCACCCGGCGGCGGGCCGCCGTGGTGGTCGTGGTCCTCGTGCTGATCGTCGCTGTGGACAGCGTGTCCAGCGTGCTCGTGATCGGCCGTATCGTGGTGGCCGCCCTCCTGGTGCTCGTCCGTAGCGGCCGCGTCGTCGTCGTGAGCGTCGTCCGCGGCCCCGCCGTCGGCGACCGCCTCGGGCTCGCCAGCAGAGGCGCCCCCCGACGCCCGGCCGCCGAGCGGGAACTCGATCAGCGGCTTGCTGTCGGCGTCGTCGTGAGACTCGAAGAACGCGCCGTACACGATCGGCCAGAAGTACGCGATGTTCAGCACGCCCGAGAGCAGCAACACGACGGCGAAGATGGCCTGATTGGCCTCGACGGCGCCGATCAGGAGGAACCATTTGCTGACGAAGCCAGCCACGAGCGGAATGCCGGCCATGCCGGCGGCCGCGACCGCGAAGGCGGCCATCGTCAGCGGCATCCGCTTGGCGATGCCGTCCATCTCGCTGATGTAGTCGGTGTGGGTCTCGACGTGGATGAACCCAGCACAGAAAAACAGCGTGAGCTTCATGAACGCGTGGGCGGGGATGTGCAACAGCCCGCCGATGATGACGGTCTTCGTCCCGCTCCCGGCGACGGCGGCGGGGCCGGCGAGCCCCAGTCCGAGGACGATGTACGAGAGCTGGCTGACCGTCGAGAACGCCAGCCGGCGCTTGAGCCGGTCGGCCCTGAGTGCGATGATGCTGGCGGCAGTGAGCGTGAACGCGGCGACCGCCGCCAGCGCGAGGCCGACGCCGAGCTCGCCGACGAGGTCGGGTTCGAACACCTCCAGCACCACGCGGGCGACGCCGAACGCGCCGCTTTTGACGACCGCGACCGCGTGCAACAGCCCCGAAACCGGCGTCGGCGCGACCATCGCGTCGGGCAGCCAGGAGTGCAGCGGCATCAGCCCCGCCTTCACGCCGAAGCCGGCCGCGAGCAGGCCGAACGCGGCCCGGGCAAGTGCGGGATCTGCCTCCGCGAGATCCGCGGCCGTCGCGCCGAAGGTTGTCGTGTCCGTCAGCACGAACACGAGCGCGGTCCCGGCGAGCACGAGGAAGCCGCCGCCGAAGAACGTGTACGCGAGGTACTTCCGGCCGGCTGCGCGGGCCTCGTCGGTCTCGTCGTGGGCGACCAGCGGGTAGGTCGCGACCGACAGCAGCTCGTAGAACACGAAGATCGTCACCAGGTTCTCGGCGAACGCGATGCCGATGGCCGCCGAGAGGCTGGCGGCGAAGGAGGCAAAAAAGCGCGTCTGGTTCGGTTCGTCCAGCCCGCGCATGTAGCCGGCGCTGTAAAAGGCCGTGAAGATCCACAGGAAACTCGCCAGCAAGGCAAAGAGCATCCCCAGCGCATCCGCACGGAGCGCGAACTCGACGCCGAAGACGAACTCGCTGTCGAGTCCGGGCACCATCCCCAGCGACCAGCGGTACTCCGTCCCGTCGAGGACGCCAGGGAGCATGCTCGCGACGATAGCGAACTTCCCGACCGAAGCGAGCACCGACCACGCCTCGCGGACGTTGGGCCGCCGGTGGGAGGCGACGATCAGGGCGATTGCGACCGCCGAAATCAGCACGGCGGCGAGCGGACGCCACGAGTCGACGACGTGCTCAACCATCGGCACCCACCTCCGGTGCAGCCTCGATCACGGCCTGGGCGATCGGTTGTGTGGCGTCGGTCAGTGCCGACCCCGCGAACCCGAGCAACACCGTCAGAACAGCGGCGCTGACCGCGAGCGCGATCATCCCGTACGAGAGGCTCCCGGCGCCGTCGGTCATCACCGCGTCGTCGGCGCCGCCGGGCGCCCCCGGCCCCTCCGGTTCGGGTCCGGCCGCTGGCGCCGCCCCCTCGGCGGGGCCGTCGAAGTACAGCGTCTCCAGCAGGCGGGCGACGTACAGAAGCGTCAGCAGCGTGCTCGCAAAGACGACGAATATGACGGGCCACAGCTCCGTGTTCAGCGCCCCGACGGCGAGGTACCACTTGCCGAGGAAGCCGATGGTCGGCGGGACGCCGACGATGGCGAGTCCGAGCACCGCTATCGATCCCGAGAGAAACGGTCGGCGCTTTGCGAGGCCGGCGTACTCGCGGACGCGGCGGGCGCCGGTGCCGTGGGCCAGCGCGCCGACGGTCGCAAACAGCCCGCCCTTGATGAGGCCGTGGCCGAGCAGGTGGATCACGACGCCGTACACCGCAAGCTGGGTCGCCTGGGTGCCGCCCGCGGGGTGGACGGCCACGCAGACCCCGATGACGATCAGGCCGAACTGCGACACCGAGGAGTAGGCGAACAGCCGCTTGAGGCGGCGCTGCATCGCCGCCAGCCCGCTGCCGAGCACGACGCTCAGGCAGGCCAGCACGATCACGAGTTCGAGGATGCGGGCGTTCTGCCCCACGGCGAAGAACTCGGGGGTGAACACTGTCCACGTCACGCGTGCGAACGCGTACGCGCCGCCGGTCGAGACCAGCGCGGAGATGTACACCGTCACCGCGTCCGGCGCGGCGGCGTAGGCGTCGGGCTGCCAGGTGTGCAGCGGGTAGATTGCGGCCTTGGTCATCAGCCCGACGGCGATGAACCCGAAGGCGGCGAGCACGAGCGGGTCGCCGTAGAGTGCGCCGTCGATCCACTCGGGTTCGCCCGCCAGCGAGCGCGAGACGTCGACCATGTTGAGCGCGCCCGTCCGCAGGAAGAGGTAGCCGACGCCGAGCAGGTACAGCGACGCGCCGGTGGTCCCGATGACGAGGTACTTGAGTGCTGCCACCGCAGACTCGGCGTCGCGGTCGCTGGCGACCAGGCCGTAGGTCGTGAGCCCGACGATTTCGAGGAACACGAACAGGTTGAACAGGTCGCCGGTGAGGAACAGCCCCATCAGCCCGCCGGTCAGCAGGAGGTAGCCGCTGTAGAAGGCGTTGCCCCGCGGGCCGCCACGGCGCGCGAACGCGAGCACGCCGAGCGCGACGCCGGCGACCAGCAACACCATGAGCCCCGAGAACGCGTCCGCGACGAGTTCGATCCCGACGACGAAGTTCTCGGTCGCGCCGCGGCGGCCGAACGTCTCGCCGCCGAGGACGTGAACGATCCGTGCGGCGCCCTCGCCGCCGTAGACGGCAGTGGCGAGCCACGCGGCCAGGCCGCCCTCGACCGACAGGACGAGCGCGGCGATCGACCAGCCGACGTTCTCGCGCAGCAAGCCGACTCCGAGCGGCAGCGTCGCCCCGACGATCGGCAGGACGATCAACAGCGCCGGCAGGAGTTCACTCATCGGCGCGCACCTCCCGGAGGGTCTCCTCGTCGAGCGTGCCGTACTCGCTGTAGATGCGGACGATCAGCGCGAGGCCGACCGCGGTCAGCGCCACGCCGACGACGATCGCGGTGAGGACGAGCACCTGCGGCAGCGGGCTGGCGTACAGTCCCTCGCCGGCGCCCTCCGAGGGCAGGATCGGCGATTGCCCCCCCTGGACGTACGCGGCGGAGATGAAAAACAGGAAGATGGCGGTCTGGAACAGGTTCAGGCCGATCACCTTCTTCACGAGGTTCGAGCTCGCGACGACGATGTACAGCCCCACCACGAGCAGTATGGCAAACAGCAGGTAGGTGTACTGGGAGGTCAGCAGGTCGCCGACGAACAAAAGCGTCTCAGTCATCCTCGCTCACCTCCTCGGTGGCGGGGAGCGAGCCGGCCGCGATGACGAAAAACAGCCCGCTGACGACGCCCGCGACGATGGGGGCGACGCCCAGGACCTCGATCGCCTCAAGGCCCCACTTGGTCTTGATACCGAACTGCTCGTGGTAGAACGGGTGTTCGAGGAAGTTCGCACCGTAGGCCATCGGAATCAGGCCGACCAGCGCGAACATCGCGGTCCCGCCGGCGGCCAGCACGACGACCGTCCGGTTGCGCAGCCAGTTGCGGGTCGGCTCGATGCCGAACGCAAAGGCGATCATCAGCACTGTCGCGCCGATGATCGCGCCGCCCTGGAAGCTCCCGCCCGGCGAGTCCGCGCCGTGGAACAGCAGGAAGAGCCCGTAGGTCAGCGAGAACGGCGCGATCACCCGCACCGTGGACATGATGACCTGGCTCTCGACGTAGGCCGACTCCGACCCGTCGGCGCCGCGGACGACCGGCTTTTCGTTCGGCTGGCGGTCACTCACGGGTGAACACCTCCCGGCCGAGCACGGCCAGCGTCGAGATCCCGGCGGCGAAGACGACGACCGCCTCGCCGAACGTGTCGAACCCACGGTAGCCGGCCAGCACCGCCGTCACGGCGTTGTGCACCTTGGTGTCCTTGTAGCTGTGTTCGAGGTAGTACTGGGTGACCTCGGGGTTCGACCAGACCGGCGCATTCCGGGAGCCCAGCGCCGGAAACTGGGTGACTGTCCCGATCATGACCACCAGCAGCCCGCCGAACACGACGAGTGCCGGCAGGTTCGGCCGCTCGATCGCGATCCCGACATCGTCGCGGACGGTCGTGGCGATGGTCAACAGCAGGAGCAGCGTCGTCACGCCCGCGCCGATGGCCGCCTCCGTCATTGCGACGTCGGGCGCCAGCAGGAAGGCGTAGAACAGCGCCATCCCGAGGCTGTAAGCCGCGAACACGACGATGACGGCCAGGATGTCCCGCAGCAGCGCCGTCGCCAGCGCCGTCGCCAGCACGAAGCCGAACAGCGCGATGCCGAACGCCGACACCATCAGTGGGCACCCCCCTGGTCGGTCCCGCCCTCATCGGCGGGGCTACTGCTGGCGTCGCCAGCCGACGAGTCGCCGGCGTCCTCAACCGGCTGCCCGCCGTCGGCCACCTCGCGGGACGCCGCCAGCAGGTCCTCGTCGGTCCGGTCGTCGTCGACGGTCCAGGCCTCGATCCCCTCCTCGTCGGCCGCGCGGGCGATGGCGTGGGCGGCCGTGGGGTTGGTGAGGAAGATGAACAGCAACAGCAGGACCGTCTTGAACGTCGTCGGGGTCCAGCCCAGCGTCAGCGCGACGCCGGCGAGCGTGAAGCCGGCGCCGAGCGTGTCCGCCTGCGAGGCCGTGTGAGCCCGCGCGTACACGTCGGGCAGCCGCAACACGCCCGCCGTCGAGACGAACGTGAAAAACAGCCCGACGAGGACGCACGCGACGGCCCCGACCCGCAGGATCGGGTCGGTCACAGCACTCCACCCCGCTCGACGGTGAACTTCGAGATGGCGACGGCCATCAGGAAGTTCAACAGCGCGTACACCAGCGCGATGTCCAGAAGCGACGGCTCGCCGAGCGCGGCAGCCAGAAGCGCCAGCACGACCACGGTGTTCGTTCCGAGGACGTTCACCGCGAGCACGCGGTCCTGGGTCGACGGTCCCTTGACCACGCGGTAGAACATCGCCACCGCGAGCAGGATGAAGGCCGTCGCGGCGCCGAGGAACACATCGGTCACCAGCTCGGCGGAGATGAACGCGACCGGCGCTGTACCCGCGCCAGCAGGCATTACGACTCCTCACCTCCCGCCGCTTCGGGGTCGCCGCTTTCCGCAGCTCGCGTAGGGCTTTGTCCAAAGCAGCATGCAGGTGGCTGACTGTGAAGCAAAGACGTACTCCCGATGATCAATCTCGACGATGCTCCATCTGTTGAGGCGGTTGCATCCGATCTGGACCGGTTTTGGAGCCGGTCAGCCGAGACAATTCGTGCCATCGAAGAAACGTTCGATCCATCGCAGGGGGCCCCCGTATTTACGGTCGAGGGAGCCTACACCACGAGAGGATGGACGGAG
>PXSF01000056.1:18049-19006 GCA_003022845.1 Halobacteriales archaeon SW_10_66_29
ACAGGGGACCGGTCCTTCCTCGACCAGGGGAGGTCCCAGACCGCCGACAAAATGGCCTCGCACGTGACCCACTTCGGCGTTCACGATCACGGATTCAACAACGTCAGTACGTACGGAAATCTCCTTCGTCTCATGGAGGAGGGACGGATCGAGAAGAATTCCTGGGAACGTCGTTTCTACGAAATGGCTCTGAAGAGCTCAGGGGCGGTGCAGGCGCAGAGGTGGACTGACCTCCCTGATGGCGGCTATATTTACTCATTCAATGGCCCTCATTCGCTGTTCTCAGACACCATTCGCTCTCTCCGGATACTTGCGGTGGCTCACCAGCTGGGCCACGAGGTGATGGGAGAAGACGACGAGAGAATTTCTCTTCTCGGTCCCCTTCTCAAACACGCGCAGACGACGGCCGAATACAACGTTTACTATGGAGGAGAACGAGACCGAGCTGATGTTCGGGGTCGCGTGGCTCACGAGGGCATCTTCAACGTCAACGACGGCCAGTATCGGTGCCCAAACACCCAGCAGGGATACTCCCCATTCACAACATGGACGCGAGGCCTCGCGTGGATCATGTGTGGGTACGCTGAGCAACTGGAGTTTCTCGAAACGCTCGACCGCGGCGAAATTGGATCGCATGAGGATCCGAGTCACGTTGAGTCAATCTATCGAGAGGCTGCCCGGGCGGCATGCGACTTTTACGTCGAGACTACGCCGCCCGGCGGCGTGCCTTACTGGGACACAGGGGCCCCAGGCCTCCAGCACATCGAAGGTCACCAAGATCATCCGGCGGACCCGTACAATCCTCACGAGCCAGTGGACAGCTCCGCCGCCGCCATCGCCGCGCAGGGCCTGCTTCGGTTGGGTCGGTACTTGCGCCGCAGAGACGACGCCTCCCAGACGGAGGGCGAACAGTACTGGAAGGCAGGGCTTCAGGTCGCCTCGACCCTCTTCAACGAG
>PXSF01000057.1 GCA_003022845.1 Halobacteriales archaeon SW_10_66_29
ACTGTCACCGACAGATCCGGGTTCGCCTCCATCAGCGCCGCGATGCCACGGGCGGCGGCCTCGTAGGCGGACGTATCCAGCCGGTCGGGCATCTGCGCTGTGAGCGGGTAGACGTCCGAGAGCGCGGGCGGCACCGGACCAAACGGCGGCACGAGTCGCCAGTACTCGTCGAAGAAGCGGTCGATCTCGCCACCCCCGACCAGCAGCTCCCCGTCGACGTCGACTCGCGCCAGGCGCTCGTGGTGGCGCAGTACCTCCGGCCGGCGCGGGCTGTCCGCCGAGAGGTAGAAGAAGGCGTCTTTCGAGACTGGATCGGTGGCTTCGAGCTGCCGGGCGTGGTCCAGCAGCGCCCGATACCCGTCGAGCATCCGCGGGTGGCCGCGTGCCCGCGCCTCGACGAGTTCCAGCAGGTTCCCCCGCCGGATAGCGTCCCGGACTCGGCGCATCTCCCCGAACGACACCGAGAGGTTGTGCTCGGCCAGCAGCCGGTGCCGGCGCGATTCCTCTGCGTTCTGGAGGTCCGCGGGTGCGTGTTCCTCGCAGACGGCGCAGGCACAGGGAAACTCGGTGATGTCTTCGAGGTGTTCGGTCCCGTGGACGGTCAGGTAGCGGTCGTCGCGGGCGTACAGCGCGTAGGCCGCCGAATCGAACAGGTCACAGCCCAGCGCCGCGGCGAGGGCGAACATCATCGGGTGGCCGGCGCCGAACAGGTGGACCGGCGCGTCCTCGGACAGCCCGCGTTTCGTCGCCACGACGACCTCGACCAGGTCCGCGTAGCGGTACTCGTTCATCAGCGGGACGACGGCGCCGATAGGGTAGACGCCCAGCCCGGTCTCCGCGGCCTCCCGCGCCGCCTGCTCGCGGAGGTCCGGGTACGTCGAGCCCTGGATCGGCGCGCTGACCAGCATCTCGCCGGTGTCCATCCCCGCCGCAGTTTCGAGGCGCTCCTGTGTGGTTTCCTGCTCCTCGGCGGCCTGCTCGCGTGGGACGTCCGGCGGCGTCGGGATGTCGACCGGCGTGGCGATGTCGGTGCCGATCTCGTGCTGGAACTCGATGATCTCGCGGGTCGTGACCTCGATGTCGCCGTACTCGGCGAGCTGGAACGACCCCGAGTCGGTCATGACCGCGCCGGGAAACTCCAGCAGGTCGTGGATCCCCTGCTCCAGTGCGGGCTCGCGCAGGTCCTCGCTGCCGTGGAGGATGTAGCTGTTCGTGATGAGGATCTGCGCGCCGAACCGGTCGGCGAGGTCCGACGGCGCCACGCCCTGCACGTGGGGGTTGACGACCGGCAACAGCGCCGGCGTCTCGACGGTCAAATCCGCCCGCGGGACGGTCAACTCGCCGACCCGCCCCGACCCGTCGTGGGACCGCACCTCGAAGTTGCTCATTGACCGCTCTATCCACTGGCTGGCGGGTAAGGATTGCGTTCTCGGACCCCTGTCGATCCGCCGTCTGGCTGTATACATACCCGATCTACCCGAACAGTTCGAAGTAACAGATCGCAAATGCGGAGCGGCCGTCCGGGAACTCGCCGTCGCGGATGTCCGCGAGCAGGTCCTCGTAGTCGGCGGTTCCGACCTCGATGGATTCGTCGGCGTCGAGCGACTGGTCGCCGGCCGGTTCACAGCCCTCCGCGACGAAGTAGTGAAACAGCGAGTCAGCGTACTGCCTCGGTGGGGTCCTCGCCGGGTTCGAGGTTGCCGGCTGGGAGCCCGCGGTTCGCCCGCTCGACCGCCTGGCGCCACTCCTCGATGACGACCACGTTACCGTCGGTGTCGAACGGGAGGATCACCACGCTCTCGGTCTCCGAGAGGTAGTCGAACTCCGTCTCGGTTCCCTCCGGGAGCCGCACCTGCTGGTTGACGACGTCGAACCCCTCACAGCTGTACGCGACCTGTTCCGCGAGAATGTCCCACTCCAGGTCTGTCATGCTCCGGTCTCGGGTTGCTCGCTGCAAAAGGGTGTGGACTTTACACCGTTCGTTTCGGTGGGTAGGATCCGGTTTGATTGGCCGGCAGAAACAGCAAGGATGGCCGGGCTGCTACAGCGAAAGCCTGTACGCTTCGACGCGCGCGTCGCCGAACATCACCAGCAGGTCGTCGCTGCCGTCGCCTGTGAGATCGGCAAACAGCGGCGAGGTATACGTCTCCTCGCCGAACGAGTGCTCGACCAGGACTGACCCCGTCTCGGCGTCGATCAGACCGAGTGCGCCGTCGTAGGCGAGCGACGCGACGACCGGCGCTCCTTCCCTGGGGTGACCGACCACCGGCGCGTTCGCGGGCGCGGAACTCCCGATCGAATCGACCGTCCAGACGACGGTCCCGTCGTTCGGGTCGATAGCGTGGACGACGCCGTCGCCTGCACCCGCGTACAGGCGCTCGCCGTCGCTCCCGCCGAGGATGCCGCGCTCGGCGAGCAGTTCGGACCACCGCGTCTCGCCGCTGCGGCCGTCGACAGCCGCCACCTGGCCGCCCCACGTCGAGAGGACGAGGTCGGGGTGGCCGTCGCGCTCGACGCTCGACAGTGCCCGGCCGCCAGTCTCGAACGCGGTCCGCCAGCGCTCCTCGCCCGCCGCGTCGTGGGCGACCAGCCAGCCCTGCTCCGCGTCGGTGGCGACGACCACCTCGACGGCGCCGTCGCCGTCGACGTCCCTGACGACCGGCGCCGGGTAGACGACACCCTCGAACTCCCGGCGCCAGGCGGTCGACCCGTCCAGGTTCGCAACCACCGCGTGTCCGAGGTTGTCCACCACGACGACCCGGCGACTCCCGTCCGCGAGCGGCGGCGAGATGACGGGGTGCCCGTACGGGACTGTCTCGACCAACTCCGCTTCGAACCGCACCCCGCCGGTCGCCGCGGCGTAGGCGACGACGTCCTTCTCGATGGTCGCGACGAGCAGGATGGGGTCCCCGTCGAGTTCCCCGACTGCGACGTCGCCGACGGCGTGTGGGTCACAGACCTCGGCCGGGAGGTCACGCCGCCAGCGCGTTTCGCCGCCGGCGTCGAGCGCGAGCAACCCGCACCCCTCCGTGTCGGGGTCCTCGCTACGCGGCACCGCCACGACCACCTCGCCGTCGACGCGTATCGCGCCCATCTCGTGGTGGTTGCCGGCGTACTCCGTCGTCGTCCCGGCAGTCCAGAGCCGGTCGACCTGCTCGGGCGCCCCGACGCCGTTACCTGCGCCGCCGTCCGAGTCGTCGGATCCACCCCAGTCGAGAACGCCGGAGCAGCCGGCGAGCGCGGCGCTGCTGGCCGTTCCGAGTGCCGCGAGCACCGTCCGCCGGCCCGTGGAGTCGTCACGCACGGCTGCCCGTAGGTGGCTCAGCTACTCAGGGCTGTCGAACGGACACAGCGTCCCGATCACCGGCACGTCGCCACCGAGCACGACCATAGTCCCGATCCCGAGGAGACACCAGAGTGCCGTCGTGCGGACGAACGCGGCGTCGTTGGCACCGACTGCGAGGATGACGCCGGCACGGAAACAACCCGTCAGCAGTCTTACAACACGTTCTGGGCCCGATCGAGCCAGGTGACGATCGCGACGTGGGGGAGCGTGAGGACGGCGATCAACACGAGGTACAGTGCGACGAGGTCGGCGGTGCTGGCGGGGGTCTCGGGCACCACCAGGTAGAGCCCACCCAGGAGCGCGAGTGCGGCGGCCGTCAGCGGCGCCGCGTCCCGCGCGAATCGCCGGACAACCGGCGAGATCCGGCCGCGATCCAGCAGCGCGACCGAGCGGCCGTCGAGGAACACCGTCCGGCTGATGTGGCGCAGCGAATGCCACGCACAGAAGTACACGCCGATGGCGAGGATCGGCGGCACCGCCAGGAAAAAGGCGGTCAGCAGGCCGACCTCGCCGGCGTCGATCCGCCACGGTCGACGGTCGGTCGCCCGCACGGAGCCGAGTCCGAGCGTCACCAGCGCCAGCACCGCGTACACCGCGCCGACCACCAGCCGTGCTCGGGGCTCGAACAGCGGCGCGAGCGCGTCGGCAGCGCCGGGATCGAACAGTCCGACGAGGCTCGCAGCCACGAACTCGTACTCGCCCGGGAAGGCGACGAGCGGGACCAGCATCGGCGCAGCGCCGCGGACGAGCACGGTCAGCGCCCGCTGGCCCGGCTCCCGGAGATACGACGCGTCTGCGAACGCGAGCAGCGGGTACAGTTCACCCTGCCCCCAGTGGAGCCAGGTCAACAGGATGAAGCCCGCGAACGCCGCGACCGGCCACAGGAACCAGACGAGCCCGTATGCCGACTGCGCCGTGTGGCAGCCCCAACAAAACGACGCTCACGACCAGCGGGGCGTACTGGTACGGCCTCGGGAACGGGCCGAGTGCGACTGAGAGTATTGCGACCACGGTGAGCACGACCCAGCCGGTCCCGAGCACGTACGACGACGCGACCCCGCGAGCAGGCCGGCGGGACCCCGAGACACCGAACGAGGTCACTGGTCGACCTCCGGATCGGGCTGGCGGCGCAACACTGTCGCAGTCCACGTCTCCAGGGAGGCCTGCCCGGCGCGGTCGAGCAGCCACATGTACAGGTACAGACACTGCACCACGAAGACGTTGGTCAGGAGGAAAAATACGGCCTCCTCGACCGGCAGCCCGAACAGCACCATCCCGGTGGTGTGTGTCCCGGAGATTGTCCAGATCCCCATGCCGATGGCGACGCGGTCGATCAGACAGAGGTACAGCGTCGGCACCGCGACCGCCAGCAGCGCCGTCCGGCGGATCTCCCAGACGTACGACCAGCCGAACCCCCACTGGATCGCCAGGATCGGGCCGGCCCACAGCAGGATCGCCCCCAGGTAGAACGTCGCGTCCGTGCCGAGCAGCACGTACCCGAGCCCGCTGACTGCGAGGCCGGCAACAGCACCCACGACGCGGCGCGGGACGCCGATGCGGAGCGAGCGCTCCCGGAGGTCGGGAAACTGGAACAGCCAGAAGGCGGTCAGCACCGGCTGGAGCATGAAAAACAGGTACTCGCCGACCGGGGCGTGCCAGAGCTGGCTCGCGGTCGCCCCGTCGCCGTACCACCAGACGCCCTCGGCGATCAGCAGGTTGTCCCAGGGGGTCGTGTACACGAACGCGAGAAACAGGACGATCCCCAGGCCGCTCAGCGGGCGCGGCCCCCACCAGGCGTCCGCCCGGTAGATGGCGACTGCCCCCAGCACGATCACCGGAGGAATCACGAACACGAGGAGGAACTCCAGGTAGGTGAGTCGGCTCATGCGTGGGTCGGGACCCGCCAGCCCGGCGGCAGGTCCGGGGCGACCGTCCCCGAACGTGCCGGCCGGAGCGGTCGTTACTACCACAAGTTGGACGACTGCCGTAAAAACGGTGCAGGCCAACCAGTAAGGGTTGCGCAACTGTTAGAAATGTGGTAGTATCACGTAGTATCCGGCAGTGATTCTGAGTTACTTTCGCTCCGGGGGCTGGTTTTTTCACCAGTGCGTCCGCTGGGCGGCCCGGAGGTGCTGGTGGTAGGTCTGCCGGGAGATGCCCATCGACTCGGCGAGTTCCTCCCCCGAGACCGGCCTGGGGAACTCGAAGTAGTTGCTCATGTACGCCGTCTCCAGCGCCGTGTACTGCCGGTCGGTCAGCCGTTCGACGACGGTCGCAGTGAACTCGGCTGTGGGGCGCGGGCTCCGCTCGCGCTCGCGCTGGCGCACGAGGCTGACACCGTCGTAAGTCGACTCCAGCACCGACACCACCGACCGCACGTCGCCCTCGACCGGGAGTTCGACGTACAGCTGTGCAGTCCCCGAGTCGCCGGACACCGTCAGTTCGCGGACAGTTGCGCCGTATTCGGCGAGGTTCTGGAAGATGGTCGCCCCGGCGAGTTCGATGGAGGCGGCGACCGTCCCGTCCTGCTGCGCGATCACGTAGCCGTTGCTGATCGCCCGACACCGGTCGAGGATGTCGGCGAACGATTCGTCACTGCCGGAGACTGTCACGAACATCCGCAGGGAGTTGCCGTCCCCGGCCGTCGATCCGTTGTACGTCACAGAGCCGTTCGCAACCGTCGCGAGTTCGATCAGCGGGAACGACTCGTCGGTGATCTCGAACCCGAGTTCGGTCACCCGGTCGGCGGTCAGCACGCGCTTGGTCTCGACGGCGTTGATCCCGCTGGCGATCATGCCGCCCAGCGCCTCGAACACCTTGCACTCCCGGCGGTCGAGCACGCCGGACCGCTCGGCGTACACGACAAGCACGCCGTAGGTCGTCCGGCGGTAGGTCAGCGGCACGACCGCCACCGACGCCGCGTCGAACGCCTCGGGGGCGATCGCCGCCGGGAGGTCGTCGGTGCCGTCGTACACGCTCACCTGGCCCTGCTCGACGGCCTGCGCGAGGATCGAACCCGACCACTCCACCTCGCTGGCCCGCTCCAGGGCCTGCCCGGCGGTGCCGGCGCCGACCCTGACGCGGAGACCCATGCCGCTGGTCATCGAGTCGCCGATCCAGGCGTGACTGTACCCCTCGATCGCCGTGATCTCGTCACACACCTGTCGCTCGATCTCCTCGCGGCTCTCGGCGTTGACCAGGACGTGACTGACGTCGTTGACGAGGCCGCTCACTCGACCCAGCACGCGCTCGAGGGCCTGGCGCTCCTCCCGCAGCGAGTCGGCGCGCTGTTTGGCCATCGCCTCGGCCTCTTTCCTGTCGGTGACGTTGTTCTGGAAGCCGACGTAGTGGCTCACGTCGCCGTCCCCGTCGTAGATCGGCGCGATCGTCACCTGGTTCCAGAACGGCGTCCCGTCCTCGCGGTAGTTGAGGAGTTCGACCGACACCGGCTCGTCGTTCTCGATCGCTTCCCGCATCTCCCGGACGGGCTCCTCGTCGGTGTCCGGCCCCTGCAGGAACCGGCAGTTCCGCCCCAGCACGTCCGCCGCGGCGTACCCCGTCAGCCCCTCGTAGGCCTCGTTGACGTACACGAGCGGGTTGTCGGGCAGCGACGGGTCCGACAGCGTGATCCCGACTGGCGCCTCGTCGACGGCCCTGATGATCGTGTCCGCGGTCGGACTCGGCAGGTCCTCGGCGCTGCCGGCGATCTCCGTCGTCGTGTGTCGCTCGACGGCGTCCAGTACCCGCTCCGGTGCGTCCGGATCGGCCTTCGGCACGTACGCGGCCACGCCGGCGTCGATCGCCCGGCTCGCAACCCTCTCGCTCCCGTGGGCGGTGTAGAAGACGACGGGGAGCAGTTCGTGAGCCGACTGGAGCTCCTCGAGCAGGTCGATCCCCGTCCCGTCGGGGAGTTCGTACTCGGTCACCACGACGTCGATCCCCTGGTCCCGGAGCGCGATCAGCGCCTCGGAGATCGAGTCGACGGCCGTCACCCGGCAGTCGGCGGCCTCGAGTGTCGAGGCGGTCTCCGCGGCGGTGTCGCCGCCGTCGACCACCAGTGTACGTGCGAAAGCCTCGCGCTTCAGCGCGGGGAGGAAGTCAACGACGGAACTCCCACCGAGCGTCGCGTGACCGAAAACCGTGGACGCGGGGTCAGTCGTCGGCGGGCACGACGTCGGCCGTCGCGCCGTAGTCGGTGCCACCGCTGACCGTCTCGACGTTGTTGAGCGTGTACCTGATCACCAACAAGGAGAACACGTATTTCGCGACGACGTCGAAGGCGCTGTACCCCCAGGACGTGAGCCCGGGGTCGCTGATCAGCGCCAGGCCCTCGTTGCCGAGGCCCCACCAGATCGTGTAGCCGAACCACAGCACGACCGTCAACAGCTTCAGCGTGTCGAAGATGTCACTCGTCCCCGCGGCCTTGGCGTCCTCCGGCCACTCGACCAGCAGGATGTACACGACCACGAGGAAGAACGTACAGCTGATCCCGTACCAGAACCACCGCAGCAGGTACGAGGACGTCGTCAGCGCGGCCGCGAGCCCGGTGACCATGATGCCGACGTCGAAGACGATCGCAGTGAAAATCTTCGTGAGGTTCGAGCCGGCGATCAGCCCGAGCGCCAGCAGGATGAACGGCGTCGAGAACGCCCACGTGAGGTACCGCCCCCAGAGGCTGATCGTCCCCTCGACCTCCTCGCCGCTGTGGGCGAGCTCCGTCGTCTCGCCCGCGAGTGCGTGCCCCTCCGGCAGTTCGATAATGCTTATCGTCAACCCCGACGCCAGCCCCGTGTAGCTGGCCAGCGAAACCGCCGAAACGGCCATCGCCGCCACGATGATCAACTGCGAGCGCGGATCTGTCACGCCCCGCGCCAGGGACGCGAACAGCAGCAGCGTCAGTCCCGCGAGGGCGATGTTCACGTAGATCGAACTCCCCAGCACGGGGTCGTTGAGCACGTGCTCGAACAGGTCGGACTGGCTGACTTGCAGTACAATCGGTTTGACGCGGGTTGGATCGATCATAGACCGACCTGTGTGAGTTGGTACCATTCCCTCAAGAGCCCACTCCAAAACTAGTAAGGCAAAATTTGCGGGAGTCGGCCAAGCGGCGGCGTGACCGGAGCGGAGGCGGGCCAGACGGACACCGGCGGACACCGGCGCAGGGTGGTGGCGGGCGCCCGGCGACGTTGCGGGCCGTCGGCCGGCCCGGATGTAGAAACCACTTTGTGGGGCGAGGGAGTCGTTCAGGTATGCGGGTTGTCATCATCGGTGCTGGCGAGGTCGGGACGTCGATCGCCGCGAGCCTGGCCAGCGAACACGACATCGTCGTCATCGACATCGACGAGCGACGCGCGGAGCAGCTGAAGTACGACCTGGACGTCCTGACGCTCACGGGGGACGGCACCTCCATGGAGACGCTGGAAACCGCCGAGATCACCAGCGCGGACATGCTGATCGCGTGTACCGACGACGACCGGACGAACATCGTCGCGTGCGCGACGGCGAAGGCCCTCGGCGATCCGTTCACGATCGTCCGGACGAAAAGCGTCGAGTACCTCCGGACCTGGGAGCGCAACAACGACGCGTTCGGCGCCGACTTCGTCGTCTGCTCGGACCTGCTGACCGCCCAGAACATCGTCCGGATCATCGGGTTGCCGGCGGCGATCGACGTCGACCCGTTCGTCGGCGGCCTCGTCCAGATGGCCGAGTTCGAGATCACCGAGTCGAGCCCGGTGACCGGCCAGACGGTCCTGGAGGCCGACCGCTACGAATCGCTGACGTTCGCCAGCCTGTTCCGGGACGGCGAGCTGTTGCTGGCCAGCGGCGACACGGTGATCGGGCCCGGCGACCGCGCCGTCGTCATCGCGAGCCCCGAGAGCGTCCAGGTGTTTGCGAGCGACATCGCCCCCGAGACGACGCCGGACAAAGCCGACGAGATCGTCGTCATCGGCGGCAGCGCGATCGGCTACCACACCGCCAGGCTGCTGGAAGAACGGCAGTTCTCCCCGCGGCTGGTCGAACAGGACGAGACGAGGGCCCGGGAGATCGCGGAAGATCTGCCCGGCACCACCGTCATGCAGCACGATCCGACCGACACGGAGTTTCTCCGGCGCGAACACATCAACGACGCGGAGGTGCTGGTCGTGGCAGAGGAGTCCGACGAGCGGAGCCTCCTGCTCTCGGTACTGGCCAACCGGCTCGGCGTCGACCGGATCATCGCCATCGTCGACACCGCGGAGTACGTGACGATCTTCGAGGAGATCGGGATCGACGTCGCGATCAACCCCCGCGGCGCGACCGCCGAGGAGATCACGCGGTTCAGCTTCGAGAGCGTCGCCGAGAACCTCGCCGTGCTGGAGAACGACCAGGCCGAGGTGCTGGAACTGCAGCTCGACCGCGATTCGGGGCTGGTCGGCAGACCGATCAGGGAGCTCGACGACGACATCGAGGGCCAGTTCGTGATCGGCGCCATCGCCAGGGGCCAGTCACTGATAACGCCGCGGGGTGATACCGAGTTACAGCCGGGCGATCACATCGTCGTTTTCGTCGAAACCGACGCCATAGCCGAGATCACGGCGATGACCTGAGATGGCTCGCTGGCGAGTCCGGGTCAGGTGGCGGGCGAGCCTCGCACTGACGGGACTCGTGCTGGTTGCGCTCGCGGCCCCGCTCACCTTCCCGGCGCTGATCGCGCTGTACTACGGCGAGCCGCTGGTGCCGTTTCTCGCCGCCATCGCGGTGACGGTCGCGCTCGGCGGGTGGATGCGGCGCCTCTCCGATCCCAGCGAGAACCTGGGCGCCCGGGAGGCGTTTCTCGCGGTGTCGCTCATCTGGTTGCTCGTCGCCGCGATCGGCGCGATCCCGTTTTTCGTCGCCGGCGACGGGATCGTCGGGCGGCGGACGATCGGGGGGGTGATCAGCGCGCTGTTCGAGGCGATGAGTGGCCTCACGACGACCGGCGCGACCACGTTCGTGGAGGGGGACTTCCTCGAACACAGCCGATCGATCCTGATGTGGCGCCAGCTCATCCAGTGGCTGGGTGGCCTGGGCATTCTCATCCTGGCGACCGCCGTGCTCTCGTCGCTGAACGTCGCGGGCGCACAGCTCATGGAAACCGAGACCCAGACCCGGACCGTCGACAAGCTCACCCCGCGGATCTCCGAGACTGCACGGCTGATCTGGGGGCTGTACGTCGGACTCACGCTGCTGGCGATGGGGGCCTACTGGGCGCTCGGACTGCTGGAGGTCGCCCCGAACATGGACCTGTACAACGCCGTCGCCCACGGGTTCACGACGATCGCGACCGCCGGGTTCTCGCCCGAACCCGAGAGCATGGGCGCGTTCGCGCCAGCGGTCCAGTGGATCGCCATCCCGTTCATGGTGACAGGGTCGACGAGTTTCGTCCTGCTGTATTTCGCGATCAAGGTCGACCCGATGCGCCTGTTGCGAAACGAGGAGTTCCACTTCTATCTCGGCACCATCGCGTTCTTTACTGCTATCGTTGCAGGGGTGCTGACGCTGAGTGCCAACCCGGCGTTCGACCCCGAAGAGATCCTGCGACACGCGCTGTTCAACGTCGCCTCGATCGTCACGACGACCGGGTACGCGAGTACGGATTTCAACGTCTGGGGCCCGGCGGCCAAGCACATGCTATTTCTCTGCATGTTCTTCGGCGGGATGGTCGGGTCGACGACCTGCTCGATCAAGTCGCTGCGCTGGCTGGTCGCGTTCAAATCGCTGTACCGCGGCCTGTACACGAGCATCCACCCCGAGGCGATCCGGCCGGTCCGCGTCTCGGGCGACCCCGTCGACGAGAAGACGATCCGGGACATCTACGCCTACCTGCTGCTCAGCCTGATCATCTTCTTCCTGCTGACCGTGCTGGTCGTCGTGGACGCCGCACGCGCGGGGGCAGACGTCTCCCAGTTCGACGCGATGGGGGCGGCCGCCTCGACGTTTCTCAACATCGGCCCGGCGTTCGGCGAGGCGGGGCCCTACGGCACGTACAACGTGTTCCCGACGTCGACGAAGGTGGTGATGGTGATCCTGATGTGGATCGGTCGCATCGAGAT
>PXSF01000058.1 GCA_003022845.1 Halobacteriales archaeon SW_10_66_29
GTAGACGTAATCCGGCTCGTCGTCGGGTCCGGTTGGGTCCGTCACCTCACCGTCTTCCGGCTTCATTGCGACTGTCGGTTCCGGGTAGATGTGCAGGATCGCGTCCTCGAAACGGTGATCCCGGTAACTTCCCAACCCGTATCGAGAGGGGAATCCACCGGCAGTTGTGGTGAAAAAGAACTGATCCTGGTTCTGTTCGAGTTTCTCTCGTAATTCCTGGATATCAGATCTTTCGTGCTCGTCCATGACCTCCCGTTGAATGTTTGTATCGATCCAAGTTGGATCGGTTGCGAGCCAGGCGTTTGCGAATGGGGCGTCCGCAAGCGTTCGCTGGCCCTTGACGAGCGAATGCTCGTATTCGCGCCAGCTAATATCGTGTTGGACCCGAGCCTTCGGGTCCTGAAGTCGGTTGGCGAGTGTTGTACAACCCGAGACGGTAGCAAGCGATGCCACCGCCGCCCCGATGAACGTCCGCCTGCTGAATTCCGAGTGGTCTGTCATGGTTTGCACGATTGTCGTGGGTGTGAGTTATGTGGGTTTGTCGTCAATATAAGTATCTCCGTCGTCCATTTGCCACTCCTCTGCATTTGTTTCAGCACGCCACAAATCTGTGTATGATTTAAACGTTATCGATACTTTACCATTTGAACTAACACTCATCCCACTTATCTCGGTATTGTCCCATCTATGTATGTAGTCGACGTATATTTTCCGGGTATATTGGCTACCAGATATCGGATTGATGTCATTTTCTACATACGACTCGAACCACCCTATAGACCTATTTGCGTGCTTTGCTACCCTGTGATATGCATTCCGATATGAAAATCCTGTAGCACCTACTGCATCCGGCGCACCAGACCAACTTCCATACCTTGGGTCTCCCTCCCAGTCATAATCATCTGTGTCGATACTCATTGTCGCATAGTCACGTGGTCCTTGAACATTTTTGTGCCAAGGATCATCCAGACTATATGTGAAATTGAGTTTATGTGATCCGCTTGATGGTCTTGTGTAGGTCAATTTTAATTTACAATGCTCATCTTCGTTTATTGATTGTGGTTTCAATCCCGTTTTTTGTTGTGGTTTATCATTATTCCCATCTATGTCGGGCTGACGTTTATTTACTGGCTTTAACTCCATAACTGTTGGCGATAGGTTACCCTCTGGCCCTTTTGAAAGACGTACCCCATAATCTTTATACTTGAAATCGGTACTGCGTTTAGCGATCTCGGATCGCCAGCGATTCGTCCCCCAGTTTTTCTCTTTCCGTTGCTCTAGTAGATCGTGATACTCGCTCTCTGTAATTTGGTTCGCCCGTCGTGGGCCCCTGCCTGAAACAAGGCCAGAGGCGCCCAAGCCGGAAACGGTTGTAAGAGCAATTCCTGCCGATTTCATGAACTGCCGTCGGTCTTTATCCATTTTAGCACTTCATCCTGGCTATCGAAGAGGGTATATATAAAACTATCTATTATTTTATTGAATACTTAGGGTTTTATTAATGGTAAACCTCGTTCTCCTGGTGAGGCCGTTGCCCGATGGCCACTGCCGACGCCGGTGCTGGCGTCGAGTCGACCGTTGCTGATGCTCAGGTTGTTGCCGGCGATGTCGGTCAGCGACGCCCCGACGGTGAGCTGGCCGGTCAGCGCATCGGTGTCGACTGTCGGTGCCCGGACCGTTGTCCGGGTGTATATGGCTACCCCAGTTCTCGACGCCGCCCCTTCGGGACCATCGAGCGGAGTTCGCCGTGGACGTACAGCCCGACGCCCAGCGGCTCGCGCTTGCCCGCCAGTTCGTGAGTCACGATCAGATACCCCCAGTCGCCGTCCCAGTCGAGTTCCTGGTCCTCGCCGGCGAAAAACCGGGCGGCCTCGGGCCGCGAGAGGTGGATGCAGTTGCGGGTCGCGTGGTCGCCGAACCGCTGGACCGCCTCCAGCGTCGGCTTCCAGTGCTCCTGGCGCGCCCGCAGCGCCAGCATCCCGAGGCCGTCGATGTCGACCGGCGAGGGGACGTCGCCGTAGAAGAGCCAGATCTTCCCCCCGCCGCGCTCCCAGAAGGAGTACGGCTCGAAGATCGCCGGGTCGATCCCGAACCGCTCGTCCCACCACGACAGCACCGCCTCCCGGGTCGGACGACGCGCGACGACGCGTTCGTCGGTGGTCGCCGGCAGGCGGTCGAACCGGTCGCTGTGGTTCTTCCGGGCCGCGCCGCTACCGCGGTCCGTACCGTCGGGCGCCATCAGCCGGTTACCTCCAGCCACTCGGTGATCCCCGGCGAGGACTCCAGCGGCAGATCGAACTCCACGAGTTCGCAGGCTTCTTCTTCGAGAGCGTAGTCAAGCACCGCCTCGTTCTCCTCGGGAGCGAAGGTACAGGTCGAGTAGACGACGGTGCCGCCCGCGCGGGTGGCCTGGACCGCGCGCCGGAGAATCCCCTTCTGGACGCCAGCGACCCCCTCGACCTGGGCGAACTCCCACTCGTCGAGCACGTCGGGGTTCTTCCTGACGGTGCCCTCACAGGAGCAGGGGACGTCCACGAGCGCGCGGTCGTACAGCGCCCCGTCGGCCGTCGTCGGCCCTGGCTCGTCGTCGGCGGTGGCGAACGGTTTCAGCGAGTGGTTGCGCGCGTCCTCGACGGTGACGGCGACGCTCGTGGCGCCGAGGCGCTCGGTGTTCGACCGGAGTGCCGACACCCGGCCCATGTTGTTGTCCGTCGCGACGACGAGCCCTTCGTCGTCCAGCAGCGCCGCCAGCTGCGTGGTCTTGCTCCCCGGCGCGGCGCAGGCGTCCCAGACGCGCTCGCCGGGCTGTGGGTCCAGCACCTCGGCGGGGACTGCCGACACTTCCTCCTGGCCGTGGAGCCAGCCGTGGACGTACGGCCAGTTGGCGCCGGGCTGTGCCTCGGGCAGGCGGAGCATCCCGGGGTGCCAGTCCGTCTGCTCGGACGCGATCCCGACCTCCGCCAGTGCCTCGCGAGCCCGGTCGACGGTCGTCTTGATCGTGTTCACGCGCACGACCGCGGGCAGCGGGCGCTCGCAGGCGGCGCGAAAGGCGTCGGGATCGTCAACGAGCGGCTCGTAGCGCTCCAGGACCGTCATCGGTGTCGGTTCGACAGGCCGGCGCTTGTGGGTTTCGACTCCCGCTATCTGAGGGCGACCAGTCCTCTACTGCCGGACGTGATTCCGTTCCCATCCGGATAGCGCCCAGCATCTGCGACAACCGAAACCCCCAGTCCGAGCACCACTCGGAGTAACAGAATCACGTCCGGCAGTATACCTCGAAGAACCGTACGACTTGAAGCCAGTCACTCGGCAGCGAGCGTGTAGATCCGCTTGCGCGCATCGGAAAAGGAGAACCGCGACTCCACGATGCCCGCGTCTTCGAGCCGCGTCAGCGCGTACCTGACCGTCCGCGGCGGCAGCAGCGTCTCCTCCGCAAGCTGGCTCTGTGTCAGCGAGTTGTTGTACTCCAGTACCTTCGCCACGAGCTTCGCGCTCGGGGGCAGCTCCCGCAGCGTTTCCAGATCCTCGGGTGCGTTCTCCCGTACCGTCTCGGTTGCACTCATCGTATCTACCCGTTCGGAGATACAGACTAATAATATTTTGTATTCTATTTTATTCCCCGCGGTTATTCATCGCTGCGACACTCGCGGCAGTACAGATCAACTGTGAGACAGGTCAGTGCAGTCGCGGGATCCGGGTACGTCACTCGTTACCAGGGGTGAAAACCGACCCGAAACCTCTTATTATTGAAACCGCTACAGTAGGGTAATGACTGATACGGTGGACGACGTCGAACTCCCGTACGACGACGACGCGTCCAAGCAGGAGAAGGTCGAATCGCTGGAGGAGCGCCTGGAGGTACTCGAGTCCCAGAACGAGGAGATGCGGGACAAGCTGCTCGACGCCAACGCCGAGAACAACAAGTACCAGCAGAAGCTCGAGCGGCTGACCCACGAGAACAAGAAGCTCAAGCAGTCCCCGCTGTTCGTCGCCACGGTCCAGGAGCTGACCGACGAGGGCGTCATCATCAAACAGCACGGCAACAACCAGGAGGCGCTGACCGAGGTTACCGAGGAGATGCGCGAGGACCTCGAACCCGACGACCGCGTCGCGGTCAACAACTCGCTGTCGATCGTCAAGACCCTGGAGGACGAGACCGACGTCCGGGCCCGCGTGATGCAGGTCGACCGCAGCCCGGAGGTCACCTACGGCGACATCGGCGGCATCAACGAACAGATCGAGGAGGTCCGCGAGACCGTCGAGATGCCGCTGAGGAACCCCGACATGTTCGAGGACGTCGGCATCGACCCGCCCAGCGGCGTGCTGCTGCACGGCCCGCCGGGCACCGGCAAGACGATGCTCGCGAAGGCTGTCGCCAACCAGACCGACGCCACATTCATCAAGATGGCTGGCTCCGAACTCGTCCACAAGTTCATCTGCGAGGCGCTGCCAAGCGGACCGAGTCGAAGACGTCGGGCGACGCCGAGGTCCAGCGGACAATGATGCAGCTGCTCTCGGAGATGGACGGGTTCGAGGACCGGGGCGACATCCGCATCATCGCCGCCACCAACCGCTTCGACATGCTCGACCGCGCGATCCTGCGCCCGGGGCGGTTCGACCGCCTGATCGAGGTGCCCGAGCCCGACGAGGCCGGCCGCGAGCAGATCTTCAGGATCCACACCCGCTCGATGAGCGTCGACGACAACGTCGACTTCGGCCGGCTCGCCGCGATGGCCGAAGGCGCCTCCGGCGCCGACATCAAGGCGGTCTGTACCGAGGCCGGGATGTTCGCCATCCGCGACGACCGCACCGAGGTCCGGATGAGCGACTTCCGGGAGGCCTACGAGAAGATCCAGACCGAAGACGAGGACGGGGACGTCTCGCGAACGTTCGCCTGACCGGGCCGCTCTCCCGCTTGAGCGGCTGCCGTCCGGCGGGGCACAACGCTTTTTTTCGGGCCGGAACTCCACAGGCTATGGACCCGGCGACCGGCCTGTGGCTCCTCGCAGGTCAGAACGGGACCGACGAGGGAAACGGGACGATCCAGCAGCCGGAGTTTCTCCCGTGGGACGTGCCGCAGTGGGCGCTGGACGCCGTCGCGTCACTCGTGGTGATCGTGCTGGCCTGGCTGGTCGCCCGGCTGCTCGTCCAGCTGTTCAGCCGGCGCCTGGCCCGCCACTTCGACCGGCCGAGCCTCACCCGCGTCTCGCTCGCCGGCATCCGCGTCGGCGTCTACCTTTTCGCCCTGGTGACGCTCCTCCGGATCAACGGCCTCGATCTGGGGAACATCGCGCTGTCGGTGACGATCTTCTCGGCCGTGATCGGCGTCATCCTCGCGCCGATCGTCGGCAGCATCATCAGCGGCGTGTTCCTGCTGGCCGACCAGCCCTACGAGATCGGCGACATGATCGAACTGTCCGACCGGGGGACTCGCGGGTTCGTCAACGACATCACCCTCCGGTATACCAAGGTCATCACCCTCGACAACACGTTCCTCGTCGTGCCGAACGGCGAGATGCGAGAGCGGGACGTGACCAACTACTCGGCCGAGGACGCCCGGGTCCGGCTCTCGCTGGACGTGCTGATCACCTACGAGAGCGACCTGGCGGCGGCACGGCAGTACATGGAGCAGAGTGCGCGGGATGTCGAGGGCGTCATCTCGGGCGGCCCGGGGATCCGCGTCGGGATGGCCCGGTACCCCGCGTCGCCGGACTGCCTCGTCGCCAACTTCGGCGATCACGGCATCCTGCTGCGGCTTCGCTACTGGGTCCACGAACCGTACCGGATCCAGCGGGTCCAGTCGAAGGTCCAGACGAACGTCTGGGACGCCTTCGAGGGCGAGGACGTCGAAATCGCGTACCCCCACTCCCACCTGATGTTCGACGAGACCAGCGGCGAACTGCAGGTCGCAACGGGCGCCGACGGCCACGAACCGGGCGCCGGCCGGATCGAAGCGGTGGGCGACGCCGAGCGGATCGGCGACGACGGGGTCGACGCGGATGGCGACCCGGAACGCGGCCGCGGTGGCCACTCCGGGGAGCGGTGAGCAGTGCCGGTCGAACGACGGGACGCCGGATCAGGTCGTGGGGACAGTCACGACGTCGCAGTCCAGTTCCTCCCGGAGGAACGCCTCGATGTCCGGATTGTCGACGAGCCGTCGCACCATCGCGCGCCACCGGCTGGCCTGCTTCTTGCCGATGACGACGACGTCGGCGCCTTCAGCAGCCGCCTCCTCGAGGATCGCCTCCTCGACCAGCAGCCCCTGCCTGACCGCGTACCGGGCGGCCGGGACCGGCCCGAACTCCTCCTCGACTGCGCGCTTGAGTTCGCTCCGCGTGACCCGCTTGCCGTTCTGGTAGAGGTCGACGTGGAGAACCGTGAGCGTCGCCCCCTCCTGTTCCGCGATGCGGATCGCCTCGGCGAGCGTCTCCCGGGAGTGCTTGCTGAGCGGGTACCGGACCGGGACCACGACCTGTGTCATCAGCCCCACGTTCGCAGTCCCTCCACCTGAGCCTTTCCACTCCGGGTCGTCGCGGTGCGAGCGGCCGGGCAACGAGAGGTCTTTGTCGCTGGCCCGCAAAGGAGCGCCCATGCAATCAGTCACTGGCCCGGGCGGGCAGACGCTGTTCGTCGACCGGACCGAGGGCAAGCGCGGCGCCAAAGGACCGTTCCACGTCGTCTACACGGACGAGCGCGGCCAGCAGCGGTGGGGCTTTTTCTGCACGAACTGCGAGACCGTCAACAACGCCGTCGACTCGATGGGCCGCGTCCAGTGTAACGTCTGCAGCAACCGCACCAAAGCCGAGGAGTGGGACGCCGCCCACGAGTGACACGAAGCACGGCTCTCCCTGCTGTCACCGGACTGGACGCCGACCGTCCCCGCTACCGCCGCCCTGCCGTCGCGACCGGCCACTTGTTGTTGTGTCAGTGTCACTAAGATACGTTTAAGCCCGAGCCAGGAGTACGGGACTGTGAATGGGAGTTGCTAGCACGTCTCTCGAACGCGAGGCCGAGTCGATTTTCAACGACCTCGGGTACACCGTCACTGCGGACGACGGCACGCTGCGCGCACACCGCAAGTGGCGCGTCGTGGAACTGACGCCGATGACCGAACCGGACGACCCGCCCGAAACCGGCGGCCTCCGGTGTTTCGTGACCTGGGAGGATCACGTCTCGACGCTCGAACGACGCCTGGAGGGGGCGGACCTCGACTACGAGTGGGCGATCATCGGGGTGGGCAACGACGACTACGTCGTCAGCCACCACCCCGCCTGACGGCGGTGGCGGCGCACCCGCCGGAGTTTTGTGCGGTCCGGAGCGGAGCCACCCGCTCCCCGGCTTTATGTCCGAAGCCGCGACCAGCCCGCCCCATGCACGCCTTCCGCGAGGTCGAGACTGCCGCGTACTGTCCCCGAAAGCTGTACTACCGCCGCCGATCGCCCGAACCGGAGGAGGTGCCACGGGAGGTGACGGCGAGACGCGAACTGGCGTTCCGCTACGAGGAGTTGCTCGCGGACGACGCTGCGATCAGGGACGCGCCGGTCGCGGTGACGCCGACGCAGTACCGCTCGCGGCTGGGCGCCGCGAAAGCAGGCCTGGACGACTGGGAGTCGCTGGCGGCGCCGCCCGACAGGGACGTGTTCCTCGAGGGCCGGGACTGCCGGGGGATCGCGCACAAGGTGCTCGACGGCGACCCGCCATCACTCTCGCTCGCGTTCGCGGGCGAGCCGCCCGAAAACGGCGTCTGGCACCCCCAGAGCGTCCGGTTGATCGCCGCCGCGAAGGCGCTGTCCTGGGAGCGCGAACGGAGCGTCGAGCAGGTGTACGCCGAGTACCCCGCCTACGGCGTGATCCGGCAGGTCGACGTGACGGTCCGGCGGACTGCCGAGTACCGCGAGGCCGTCCGGATCGCCGAGGCCATCGACGGCCCGCCCGCCCGGACCGAGGATCGGGCCAAGTGCGAGCCCTGCGAGTACCAGCCGGAGTGCGGCGTCAAGACGCGCTCGCTGCGGAGCCTGCTCGGCGGCTGAGCGCAGCCTATAACGCGATGTCGCCCGAGATCGCGTGTTGGGCGTTTCAGCCCGTGAAACCAGCGATATTGGGCCCCAGTGCTGAAAATACTCACGCACGACCGTATCACAGCGCTCAGTGCTCGGCCAGCCAGGCCTCAATGTCGTCGGCGAGCGGCCCCCGCCGGTGGATCTCCTCGCGGGCCACGTCGACGACTGTCGACCCTCCGCCGGGCGTCTCGCCGCCGTCAACGACCACAGTGGCGGACTCGCGGATCCGATCGTCCAGGTCGGCCACGCCGCGCGCGCTCGGACGGCCGCTCACGTTCGCGCTCGTCGCGGTCACGGGCCTCCATGAATGCCCGCTCGCGGTCGCTCGGCGCGGTGTACTCCGCGGCGTGCTCGACGTCTGGCACCGCGAGCGACACCGGGTTCCCGCGGTTGCGGTTTTTCGCCGCGAACACCCGCTCGACAGCCTCGGCGTCGAGCGCGTCGGCCCCCAGCCCGTACACCGTCTCGGTCGGGTAAACGGCGAGCTGGCCGTGCCGGATCGCCTCGGCCGCCTCGGCGACCGTATCGTTCACTGTCGCCTCCTGGTCCGTCGTGCCGTCGGCGTCGTCTGTCATCGTCCCGAACTCGCCCCCGTTACTCCGACACCCGTTCGACGGCCGCCTCGAACTCGTCGTAGTCGGGGAAGTCAGGCCACTGGTCAGCGGCCCAGGCGTACTCGACAGTCCGCTCCTCGTCGATGACGAACGTCGCGGGCCGGGGCTCGCTGATCCCGGTCATGCCGTCGAGGTCGTTGACGATGCCGTACTCCGCGGCGACGCCGTTGGCGGGATCGGAGAAAAACCGGACATCGCGATCCTCGAGGTCGCGTTCCTCGATGAGCGTCTTGTGCCCGTACGGCGAGGAGATCGAGAGGCCGACGACCGTCACGTCGTACGCGTCGATGTCGCGGTCGCGCAGTTCGTTCCAGATGTACGTCGCCGGGAACGCGCCGTCCATGGGGTGGAAAACGAGCGCGACCGGGCCGTCGTCGGTCAGCTCCGAGAGCGCGACATCCTCCCAGTACTCGTCGTTGACCAGCGGCCGCGTGAAGTCGGGTGCCGTATCGCCCTCTTCGGGGTGGGCCGGCTCCTCGAGGTCGACGACGTCGAACCCGAGATCCATCAGGAGCCCTCCCCGGCGACCGTCGCGTCGGCGGCCGCAGCGTCGACGCCGTGCTCGCCGTAGGTCGCGTCGAGGTACTCGACGATGTTCGCGCTCTCGGCCATCGTGACGCCAGTGTTCTCGTCGACGATCACTGGGACCGTCCTGACGCCGCTCTGTCGCTTGACGATGTCCCGGTCGGAGTGCATCGGTTCGACGAACCGCGACCGGTACTGGAGGTCGTACTCGTGGAGTTTCCTGACGACGCGCTCACAGAACGGACAGGCCTGCAGCCGGTACAGGGTGATCGCTGGATCGCTCATACCCCCAGTAGGGACGAAGCCAGTGTAATACCTTCGCCCGGCGCATGACAACCCTTTTGACCGGGAGCCGAGAATTAACGGGCCGATGACGAGTCTCTCCGTCCTCGACAGCCTGGCAACCGCCGTCGGGACGGCCCCTGCGGCGACCGTCGGGAGCGACGCCACGGCGGCGGC
>PXSF01000059.1 GCA_003022845.1 Halobacteriales archaeon SW_10_66_29
GGATCGTCCGGGTTTCGGAATCGTATTCGATCCAGCCAGCGGCCGCCAGTTTCGGAAGGTGGCTGTGATGGAGTTCGATCTCCACTGCGTCGGAGTCGGCCGTATCGTCGTGACGTGTTGCCCCGCCCCCCGGTATCTCCGAACTGCGTATGCCATCGGCGAGCACGGGGAGCCGAACGGGGTTGTCGTGGTTCGGGAGTTCGAGGAGAACCCGGTGTCGAAGCGGATGGTTCAGCAGGTCGTACGCGTCGACCGATCCGGTGTCCCCTTCGCTGATTGGTCCGGACATAGCAATCTCCGATGTATTCTTTTGTCTCCGCAGCAATAAATCGTTAGTTTAACTCCGACTGTAACAAACGTCGGGGTCCGAGGAGTTCACTCTTCGTAGGTTTCGAGTTGCCACGTGAATATCGCCCTGAGTACGACGACCAGACTGTTCCGGTGACCGGTCCCCCAGATTGCGACTTCCTCGGTGTCTTCGGTTTCTACCTCCTCGACACGCACGCTGACGAGGGCAGTTTGCTCGTCGGTGATGAGCAGCGTTCCGGCGGGTGTGTCGGTCCACTCCCACAGCGTCTCGAACAGTGTTGCGGACGGGACGGCGTCCTGGATGCGGTCCCGAACGTCGTCGGAGATGCCACCGATGTAGATGTCCAGGCCCCGGTCGTCTGCGTTTTGGAGCTCATCGAGGGTGTCTTCGGTAAGGTACTCATCAACCGTGAGGTAGATGAGTTCGTTGTCGGCCTCGTCGATGAACTCCTGAACGCGTTGGTTCACGGCATCGTGACCGGCAACAGTCCAGGTGCCGAACTGCTCCGTCGCGGGTTCCGTGGTGTCCAGTTGTTCGAGTTTCTCTGCAACCCCTTCGATGGTGTTCTTCCGGGAGAGATCGAGTTTGCTAACGATCGTGTCACGCGAGATGACGGTATATCGTTGTGGGGTCGCGTACTGCACGTCGATGAGCCCCATGTTCTGGAGTGTTTCCGCGGCGTCGTAGACGCGTGTACGTGGGACGCCGTCGGCGTCCGCGATGTCTTTGGCGGTTCCCGTTCCGATCTGAACGAGCGTAACGAGCGTCCGAGCTTCGTACTCGGTCAGCCCCAACTCGATGAGGTCATCGGACAGTGCCACCGCGAGTTGTTCGTCGGTTTTTCCACTCATGAGTCAACGAACAGTTCGCGGCTACTTGAATGCCAGGACAGTCCGTCGGCTGTGTCATGGCCCGAACAACGAGATTTGGGACGGAATGGACTAAGAATCACAATTCGTGGGCTTCAGCCCGCGACCAACCGTTCACGCGACGTGGTGCCGAAAATAATCGCAACAATCAGGCAGCACCGCGGACAAGCTACGGTCGGTCGAGAAACAGCGTGAGGTGGCTGAGGATGGTCCGGCTCTCCAGCCCGCCCGCCAGCGCCCCCGAGAGGACGCCGATCGTGCTGATGAACGCGCCGGTTCTGACGAGGTCGACGAACCCCACGGTCGGATCGTCGAGGCTGGGCCAGTTGGACATCAGGTTCGGCGGGAACACGACCAGCTCGATGAGGAGGATGATCGCCCAGACGAGCGCGAACAGGCCGACCATTGTCCCGACGAGAATGAGAAAGACGGTGACGTTGACCAGGGCCGTGTGTTCGGTGACGGCCCGGTGGCGCTTGCGCGGGAAGGTGAGGTTCTGCGCGAACAGGAGGTAGACGGCCGCAATGAGGACGCTCGCGACGGCGAACAGCACCGCAGTCGCGTTCGCCAGATGGAAGCCGACGTCCCACGCCTCGGCGCTGAAGACGATGACGAGCGTCGGCGTCACCGCCGCCGTCGACAGCTTCGGCAGCGACAGCGGGAGCAGGGGCGCCCGGCTGTTGGCGAGGGCCTGCAGGACCCGTCCGGAGTCCCGGACGGCACTCCGCACGTGGAAGGCAAGCCGTGACAGGGGACCTCGCGGGCTGACCTCTGTGGCCGGGATCTCCTCGGCGATTCTGTGCAGGTGCGTCTCGACGTCGGCGTCCATCGGCGGGACGGCCCGCCGGTCGGGACTGAACCGGAACGGCTCCATGACGCCGCCCTCTGCGTCCCGGTGGCGGGCACTCAGGAGGTGGCCGACGAGGTGGACCAGTAGCGTCGCCCCGTTCCAGCGGACGGCCTCGTGGTCGAGCGCGTACTGTGGCTGTTCGCGGGGACCGCTGCGGAGCTGGCGGGTCGAGATGACGGCGACGCGCGAGAGCGGGGACGCCAGCCCCGGCACGAGCCGCTCCCTGCTGGAGACGAGCGGGGCGTCCGTCACGACGACGACCAGGTCGTACGGCCCCTCGACCATCCGGTGGGTGGCGCGGTCGAGAAACTCCGACGGCCTGCGCCGGTCGTGGTCGGCGAGCCGTGCGCCGTCCTCGAGCGAGAACCGCCAGGTGACGTCCGTCGCCGTCGAGAGTTCGTCGACCGCATCCTCGGCCGCCCGCCTGGCAAACGCCCGGAGCCGCTCCGGCTCAGTCCCGGGCGCGTGTGCGACGAGCAGCCCGACGCTGACCTGCAGATCGACCGAGCCCTCACATTCGGCCGCCACCAGTTCGGCTGTCTCACGCCGGTTCGGCCGAGAACTATCCATTCGATCCATGATTCGCCGCGAACACACTAATGGGCTTGGCCGAAGATCGGATCAGACGGTCGTTCGTGATTCGTTGTTCGAGCCATGACACAGCCGATGGACTGTCCTGGCACTGTCCGGAGTCACGTCCGGCTGTATATCAATCAGTCAGACCCAGGAGTTCGCCGTGCGCGCTGCTCGCGAGGTCGAACAGGGTGTCGACCGTCTCCCGATCGGTCGTAAAGTAACAGTCGTACTGTCTCTCCGACTGGACGACTGGCTCTTTGTCGGTCGACTCCGGCTCTGATCCGTCCGTCGGACGCTCCTTGGAAACGAGTGCCGCTTTCCGGTCCGGGTTGCCGTTGCCGTCGTAGAGCAGATACCAGTACGCCTCGAGTTCGCCGTTCGTATCTTCGATGACGGTAAAGGGAACGTCCCCGAGCGCCGTGTTCGGGTACCCACATACGTTGACGTCGACTCCCTCGCTCGCAAGCGCAGTGTACATCTCCATCGTTCGGTCCGAAATGGCAATCTGTGAGAGCTGCTGGAACCCGGCGTGGAGTGTCCCGCCACCCTCCCGGAGCGCCCGCCGCTCGTACTCCCGGGAGATGCGAACCATCTCCGTGACTGTCTGGGTCGGTTTCACGCTCACGGTCGGGGAGAGTTTCGACAGCAACGTCGGACGTGCCTGCTGCTCGGTCTGCATGAGCCCCTCAAACTCCGCGTGAGAAAGCAGTGCGTCGACGGAGCAGGCGTCGAGGATCTCGCCGTTCTGGTGGAGTACTGCGACGTTTTCCGGGCCCGACCCGTCGGTGGTGACTGTCTGCATGCGGACGCCGTAGCTGTCCAGCAGTTCGGTGAGCTGCTCCAGTTCAGTTTCGGTACCCGCATACTCGTACACTGTGAGGGTCCGTGCAGATCCCTCCAGATACTCGAACAGCGACTTCACTCGTTCTCACGCTCCAGTCGCCGGTATTCGTACCACTCCGTGTTCGTGTCACCACGGAGCCTGAACAGCATGGTGTCGGCTTCGGTTCGGACCTGGACGATAGTCGAGAACAGCTGAAACAGCTTGGTTTTGTCCTCCGAACTGATCGCGTCGGCATCGAGCAACTGGACAGTCGTATCGCCGACGTCCGCGATTCGACTGTTGATCACCGAGAGAAACCGGTAGACCCGGCTGACGTCGGAGTAGATCAGCAGCGTCGAGAGGTTGTCGATCAGCACACATCGGTCGCCGCCGGTTCCGTGGTGATCGTACCCTTTCGAGAGACAGATGCCGACGCCAGTCAGGTCAGCCGGTGACGCCACCGAACACGCGGACTCGGACTCGGCGTCCGAGGATTCCGAACAGTCAATCACGTAGAACTCCGTTGCAGATCTACCTCGGGGCACGAACTCCCCGAATCGCGACCTGAGTGTCTGTTCCGAATCTGCGGCTGTCACGGCGAACGGAGCCGTCTTCTCGTTCCAGCTTTCGGCGAGCAGATCGAACGCGATCTCGTCTTTGTTACTGAGTGTCGACGCTCCGTTGACGAGAGCGCGTCAGCGATCGTCGCTGTCTCGTATTCAGGGTCCGAATTATCTACGCGCGCCACTTGACTATCCACCAAATAGGTCCTGGAGTATTTAAAAATATGCCTCGGTACTGCGTTTGAATCTCGAAGAAGCGGGCTCGGTTACCGAATCCGGAATGACTATTTCAGGGTCCGAAACACCTACATTCGGACGTTCACCCGGCGAGTCCGAAGCTACGGCTTCCGGATACCTCCGACGTGACCACTACGCTGGGGCATATCGACACCATCGACGACGGCGACGTCACCGTCGAGTTCACGTTGCCGACGGCCTGGTGTTCCCCGGCCTTCGCGTGGATGATGGCGACCGACGCGCGCGGCGAGGTCGACTCGCTGCCGGACACGGGAAGTTAAGTCGTCACCGTCCCAAGCCCGGATATGAACCTCCCGGGGAAGTTCGACCATCCGGCGCTGCGGACCGCGATCGGCACCATCGTCAGCTACGGGCTGATCCTCGTCGTGATGACGCTGCTTCTGTTCGTCGTCCCGTTTCTGCTGTTCAGCGGCCTCTAGGAGCGGCCGCTTGGTTGGCGTTGACGGGCGCCCACGCGGCCGACCTTTTTGTCCCTGTCGTGCGTTGATCGTTCATGGCAGACCAGCGCTACGTCTACACCGCCCACGGGACGGAGGCACGCAGCCGGAAGATCGGGAACATGGAATCGATCATCAACGAGTACGCCCGCGAGGGCTGGCGGCTCGCGGAGACCCTCGAACAGGACGGGACGACGGTCGGACTGCTGTTCGAGCGGGAGGTCTGATACTTGTGGCTGTACGGACGTGAACACTCGAACTGAGAATCCAGGCCGAAAGGGTCTGTCTCCGCAGATAGACAGCCAGACGTGATTCACGCTAGCCATGCCGTCCCAACTCCCGTTGTTCGGGCTATGACACAGCCGATGGACTGTCCTGGCACTGTTCGGAGTCACGTCTGGCTGTCTAGCAGAGACTGGCGAGTAAACGAAGTACAGCCACCAGTATGAGGACTACGATCCCGTCACATCCCCATGTCCTCGGCAGCATCGGGGACGGGGAGGTCGTGCGGCGAGGCGCCCAGCAGTTCCGCCGCGTGATCCAGCGCCATGTCGAACCCGTAGTACCGTTCGAGTTCGTCGCCGTCGGGCCCGTTACGCACTTTCAGCATGGCGTACCCCTCGACGTTCTGGGCCACGGTCGCCGTCCGCCCGTCCGCAGTGAACGTCAGCAGCCGCTCGGTGTCGGTCTCGCGGTACTCCGCCGTGATCCCGCCGGCGGTGACGGTCTCTGGCTCGCTCATACCCCCGTGTTGGCTCCCAGGCAGGCAAACGTACCGATTCGATTGCTCGGAGTTGTAGCGACTGATGCTTTTGGGCCCGCTCAGCGACCGCCAGGGCGTGGGCTGTGTGGCCGGCAGGAACGCGGTGGTCGACGTCGCCGGCGGATTCGCTCTTTTGCCCGCAGTTTACAACATGTTGCGGGTCCAACCGCTGTCGAGTCCGGTCGAAAGGCCGAAGACGCCGCCCGCCGACCACCCGGTATGACTCGCTTCCTCCAGAGCGGCCGGCGGCGGGACATCTGCGTCCTCCTGGCGGCGGAACCGCGCCAGGCGCAGGCGCTGAAGTCCCGCCTGGAATCCCATTACGACACCCGCATCGATCCGAAATCGTTCTACGGCGCGCTCGACGCGCTGGAGGACGCCGGCTTCGTCGAGACGAGAACCGAGGGCATCCACGACGTGTACGCGCTCTCCGAGGGTGGGAGACAGCGCCTCCACGACCACCTCCAGTGGATGCTGGACCACGTCGAGGACGTAGCGCTCCCGGAGTGATACACACCCGGACGTGATTCACCGCCCGTCGTCCGGCGGCGAGCGGACCTCCTCGTCCACCGCGGCGTCGAGGGCTGCCTGCTTCTGGAGTTCGCGCTCGCCTTCGTACCGGCTGTTGTACGCCGGATCGAGGTAGACTTCCCCCGACCCTTCGATGCGTTCCTCCGAATCGTCCAGGTCCCAGAACGACGCGACCCAAACGGTCTTGGCGGACACCCTCTATGGTGCGTGCATGACGGTTGCGCGCACGGTCGAACTGGAGGGCCACATCATCGACTCGGGGATGATGGAGACCTGTTTCGGGATCATCATGGACATGGGCGGCTCCTTCGAGGTCGAGGAGTTCGCCATCGGGCGGCACAAGACCGAGACGTCGTACGCGCGCCTGCAGGTGGAGGCCGACGACGAGGCGACGCTGCAGTCGATCGTTCACGAACTCCACCAGAACGGCGCGAACCCCGCGGACCCGATGGACGCGACCCTGGAGCCGGCGCCGGCCGACAGCGTCGTGCCGCCGGGCTTCTATTCGACGACCAACCACCCGACGGACGTCCGCTACGACGGCGAGTGGGTGCCGGTCGGGGACATCGAGATGGACTGTGCGGTCGTCGTCGAGACCGACGGCGAACCGACGGCGCGGACGGAGGTGCTCAGCGCCGTCGAGGCGGGCGACCTGATCGTCACCGGCGACGCCGGCATCCGGGTGAAACCGCCCGACCGCCCCCGCGGCCAGGAGGGCGCGTTCGGCTTCATGCAGGGCGGCATCAGCTCCGAGCGCCCCTCCGAGTCGACCATCTCGAAGATCGCGGAGGCGATCGCGGAGACCAACCGCGAGGACGGCGAGGTGCTGGCCGTCTGCGGCCCGGCGCTGATCCACTCGGGGGCCCGCGAGGCGTTCGCCCGCCTCGTCCGCGAGGGGTACGTCGACATGCTGTCGATCGGCAACGGCTTTGCCGTCCACGACCTCGAACGGGACCTGTACGGCACCTCGCTGGGGATGGACACCGAGAGCCTCGATCACCCCCGGAAGGGCCACAAGCACCACATCTAC
>PXSF01000060.1 GCA_003022845.1 Halobacteriales archaeon SW_10_66_29
GCGATCCTCGTGGAACACGACGGCGCACGCGTCGTCAGGAACCTCCAGCCCGGCGTCCACGTCGTCGTCAACGTCGGCGCCGACGGCACCTACGACGTCCCCGAGGCCCGCTCGGAGGCGGGAGAGGCACAGGCGAACAACGCCGACGCCGTCCGGACGGCACTGCAGCCCGAACCCGGCGAAACCAGCAGCGAGTGGCTCGACCGCGCCGCCGGGGTGCTGGGGAACCACGAGTACGGCGTCTGTATCCACCGCGACGGGTTCGGCACCCGCTCCTCGTCGCTCATCCGTCTGGGCACCGGCGCGGTCGAGTACCGGTACGCCGACGGCCCGCCCTGCGAAACCGAGTTCGAGCAGGTCACGGATCGGGTGTGATTATTTTCAGCGCCGCGTCCCGGTATTGGTGGGTTCCGCGGCCGTCGAGAGTCAGGTTTAAGCGGGAGACGGCCCCTGATCCGTACATGAGCACGAGAGCCGCCGAGGAGAACCTCACCGAGGACGAGCGCCGGGGGCTGGAACTCATCCGCGAGACGGGTGGGATCCACCAGAGCAACTTCTGGAAGGAGCTCGACGTCTCCTCGCGGAAGGGGAGCCGCATCGTGGAGTCGCTGCTGGAGAAGGAGCTGATCAACCGCGACGAGACGGTGTATAAGGGGCACAACACCTACTACCTCTCGCCGACCGCCCAGGACCTGGAGTTCTCGCTGTTGATGGCCGGCGACATGCTCTCGCCGTTCGTCGGCGACGAGGAAGTCGACGCCCGCGACGACACGTTCTCCCAGTGGGTCATGAACCTCGCCTACGAGGAGTAACACCGCCGGAGAACCTGCTGATCGGACGGTCGTCGGTCGCACGCGCGACCAAGGTTTAAGTAGCAGCTATCGTCTATAAGACGAATATCGAATAGTGGCAGACGTACTGATAGTCAGCGCCGACGGGGGGAAGCTTGCGACGCTGATACGTGAACTCGACGACAGGATAGCCGACCTGGACGTCAGCGTCGCGGCTGGGACGGACGCCGGGGAAGTCGACGAGTCGACGGAGTGTCTGGTGTTCGACAGCGGCAGTGCTGACTCTGCCCCCGGACGGCTGCTCGGTGAAGTTCGTTCCGCGTATCCGACGCTCCCTTTCGTCCTGCTGGTGCCACCAGAGGGGGCAGCCAGCATCGAGGAGGTGCTCGTCGCGGACCGCACGACGGTGCTCCGGCGCCGCGGGGACGCCACCGACGCGGCGATGCTCGCAAATCGCGTGCAGACGCTCGTCGAATCCGACCGTCGCGAGCGCAAGCTCGAGCGCGAACGGGAACGGTTCGATACCCTCTTCGAGGTGTTGACCCAGCCGGTCGTCGAGGTCGAGTTCCGGGACGGCGTCCCGATCGTGCTCCGGGTCAACCGCGCGTTCGAGGAAGTGTTCGGGTACGAGGAGGCGACGATGGTCGGCAGGTCGCTCGACGAGTTCGTCGTCCCGCCGGAGCGCCAGGAGGAGGCCGTGAGCATCAACAGTCGCGTCCAGGACGGCGAGATGTTCGCCGTGGAGGTGACGCGACAGACTGCCGACGGCGAGCGGGAGTTCCTCCTCCAGAACGCCGTCTACCCGGACAGCGACGTCGAGTTCGCGATGTACACGGACATCACCGAGCGCAAGGAACGCGAGCGCGAACTCCAGCGACAGAACGAGCGTCTCGAACAGTTCGCGTCGGTCGTCTCGCACGACCTCCGCAACCCGCTGACAGTCGCGCGACTGCAGGCGGAGTTCGCCGAGGAGAGCGGCGGCGACGAGCACTTCGAGCGGCTCCACACCTCCCACGAGCGCATGGATGCGATGATCGAGGATCTGTTGCTGCTGGCCCGGGCCGAAACGTCGGTAGACACCGACGGGACGGTGGCGCTGGCGAGCCGGGCAAAGCGGGCCTGGGAGGGCGTCAGAACGCCCGGGTCGAAACTCGAACTCGACCTTTCCGGGGCGTCAGAGATCCGGGGCGATCCGGAGCTGCTCGGCCACGTCTTCGAGAACCTCTTCCGCAACGCCGTCGATCACAACGACCGACCGGTCACGGTGCGCGTCGGTGTGCTCGCCGAGAACGGCGAGCGGACGGGGTTCTACGTCGAAGACGACGGCTGCGGCATCGATCCCGATTCGGCCGGCCAGGCCACCGATTACGGATACTCGACCGCCGAGTCCGGCACCGGGTTCGGGCTGTCGATCGTCGCCGAGTTCGTCGACCGACACGGGTGGGAGTTGACCATCGGCGACAGCACTGACGGCGGGGCACGCTTCGAGATTCGCTGGCAGGGAACGGAGGGTACCGGGACGAATAGCGGCGTTTGATCGGGCGCCGACGGTGCAAAAGACCCAAGACAGGCTGTGACCTACCCCCACCAGTGGCAGGCCCTATCCGTTTCCGGGTCTCGACAGGGGAGTGGGACAGCGAACGCGTCGACCGCTCGTTGCGAGAGCCGCTGGACAGCAAGTTCGGAGCGACGCTTCGAACGCCGCAGGTCCCGCCGCCGCCGGGCTACGACGCCTGCCGGCTGGAGATGGGCAACGGCGACCTGGCGCTGTTCGCCTGGCATGAGGACGGCGGCGCCTACTGGCTGGGCAACACCGAAACGCCCGAAGCCCTCTGGCGGACCGAGAAGGAGACGTTCGAGGAGGCGCCGTATCCGATCGCACGCTGGGCGCAGCGCGAACTGCTCGCCGAACTGGCGGAGAGCGACCCGTGGCTGGCGGCGTACGACCACATCGCCTGGTTTTTCCTGCCGGTGTTCTTCTCGAAGGACGGCCGCGAGACGACGCGGACGTTTTTCCGCGACCACGCTGCCGGCTTCCCTGACGCGACCCGCGAGGAGGGGCTGGCGTTCTACGAGTCGTTTCTCTCGACAGGTGTGTTCGACGACTACCGCTACACGATGGCCACGAAACTCGGCACCAGCGAGCGCGTCGACCTGGTCAGGATGCGCGCGACGATGGCCGAGTTCAACACCGCGAAGCTGTTGACAGACTGTGGCTACGCGTTCGCCCCGGAGATCGAACTCGACTCGGGGTACGCCCTGGACTTCCGCGTGGCGGATCCCGAGACGCTGATCGAAGTTACCCGTCCCGAGCCCCCCGCGCGTCGGCGTGCCGGCACCCCGGCCCGGGCGATCCTCGACACGGTCGAAGGGAAGCTGAGCACGCAGCTGGCTGCTCATCCCAGTGCCGTGCTGTCCGTCGACTGTAGCTCGTTTCGTGACGACGAGTGGGGGGCGGTGTTGGCCGAACAGCCGGCCGTGAAACACGAACCAGCGGTCGTCTACCGGATGCGGCCGGACGGGCGCGTCGAGGGGTACGTGAACGGCCGGACCGCGCTCGACCTCTCGCCGGTGCTCGACTGATATCAGTATGAGCGCAGCCCCTCTACGAACCGGGGCCCCGGAAGGGGGACGGCGACGGTGAGGGTCGCTCGGTCGTCATCGTGTACAGCGAACCGGCAGCGGCGACGGATCCGTCACCGACGGAGCCGAGCAGCGCCACGAACGTTGCGGCCGCGGCTGGCTGCTCGCGGGCGTTGAGCCGACGGAGGACGGTCTGCAGCGACCGCTCGCCGTCGCTCGCCAGCCGCAGCCGCCGGTCCAGGTCGCTCGCGACGAGCGCGCCCAGGCAGTAGTCGGCGCCAGGCGCCCAGGTGTCGGGGCTGGACAGCGTCGACGCGCCGAACTCCCCGTCCGCACAGCTGTCGAGCCTGGCCCGGATCGCGTCGCCGGACACCAGCCCCTGTTCGAGTGACAACAGCGCGGCGTAGTACACCGCTGTGCCTTCTCTGGTCCACTCCAGGTCGGGCGCCAGCCGGTAGCCCTGGCGCGTATGGACGTACTCGTGGAGCCAGACGTTCTCCGGCGTGGCGAGCGGTTCGTCGGCCTGCACCCAGAAGTCTGCCGGGCCGCGCTGGAGCCCCCTGAGCTGCCACTCGACGCCCTCGGTCGGTGCGGCGACGACAAACACCTCGTCGTCGCGGTCGCCGACCCGCAGGGTGTCCGAGGCCGCCGCGAGCGAGTCGAGCAACGCCCCCCGGTCGACGGAGAGAGCGGTCGCTTCGGGCACGATCAGGCGAAACTGCTGTCCGTGGGCTTTCCGGGTGTACTCCCGGTACGGTCCGAAGTACACCATGCGCTGGCCGGCGGCTCCCTCCCCGGCAACCCGGACGCTCCGTTCGAGGCCGACGGGCTGGTCGTCCCAGGTCCAGTGGTGGTCCGGCCGTGGCTGTTCGACGATTGCCCACTCGCCCGCGTCCACGTACGCGTACTCGCCCGACGCGACGCGCAGGTCGCCGTCGTCGTGCGACCGGTTTGCCGGCATCCGGTACGTGAGACTGACTGCCGTCCGCGCGCCCGTCCACTCGTAGGTCCCGTTCCCGGCGTGACTGAACCCGCTCTTGTCGGTGACCGTCGCCGCCGGCGGCAGCCGAACCCTCAGCGATCGGAGCTCCTCAGGCACGCGATACTCGTGACTGACCTGGAACGTCCCCTGCTGTTTTACCTGCACGAACCGCTGGGTGTAGGCGATAGCCGACCGCTGATCCGTCGGCTCCTGAGGACTCGCTGCGGACGCGATGAGTGTCCCGAGGGGCGAGTCGGGTGCGGCCGATTCGGCGGAGCCAGACAGCGTGGCACTGCCTGGGAAGCTGATCGCCACGAAGACGAAACAACAGAGACACAACGTGAGACAGACTAGGCCCGATCGCAAACGCATACGGCCAGCATTGACGGGGGTTAAGTTATACTTGTTTGTCCAGTTGGCAACAGATCAGTCGGAACGATCGTTCACCGTCGGATTCTTCTCCGGGCGGCGAGAACCGCGGATATGGAGTTCCGGACACTCGCCGGTCGGTTCGCGGAGATCGAGGCGACCGACGCGGACCTCGAGATCCGGGCCGAAGTTGCCGACCTGCTCCGGGACGCCTCGGAGCTGTCGACCGTCGTGCGCTTCCTGCTCGGGCGCGTGTTCCCGGCCCACGACTCCCGGACGCTCGACGTCGGGCCACAGCTCTGCTACGAGGCGATCGCACGGGCGGCGGGACGGAACGTCTCCGCGGCGGACGTCGAGGGCCGCCTGGCCGCCCACGGGGATGTCGGCGAGGTGGCGGCGAGCTACGATCTCGGCGGGCAGCAGGGACTCGGAGCGTTCACCGACGGCGACAGCGACGCGCTGAGGGTGGCTGGACTGGACGCGACGCTACGGGAGCTCGCGGCGGCCTCCGGCGACGGCAGCCAGGAGACGAAGCTCGATCTCCTGTTCGGGCTGTTCAACCGCTGTGACCCCGTCGAGGCCAGGTACCTGGCGCGGCTCGTCCTCTCGGAGATGCGGATCGGCGTGGGCGAAGGGACCGTCCGGGATGCCATCGCCGACGCGTTCGAGGTGCCGGTGGCATCGGTCGAGCGCGCGCTGCAGGTGTCCAACGACTACAGCCTCGTGGCCGAGCGCGCGCGGGACGGCGGCACGGCCACACTCGATGAGATGACCCTCAAGGTCGGCCGCCCGGTGCAGGCGATGCTCGCCCAGACCGGGACGGTGACCGACGCGCTCGACGACTGGCCGGAGGTGGCCGTCGAGTGGAAGTTCGACGGCGCGCGCGTCCAGGCCCACTACGACGGCGACGGCGCTCTCGGCGGCACTGGACGCTCCGGCTATCCTCGACGGCGAGGTGGTCGCCGTCGACGGGACGGGCGATCCCCGGCCGTTCCAGGCGGTGTTGCGTCGCTTCCGGCGCAAACACGACGTCGCGAAGGCCCGCGAGGACGTCGAGCTGGAGTTTCACGCGTTCGACTGCCTCCATGCCGACGGCGAGGACCTGCTGGAACGGCCGCTCGTCGACCGCCACGACCGCCTTGCTGCGTTGCTCGAGGGCGAGGAGCTGGTGTCGCGGCTGCGGTTGAGCGACGAACCGGACGAGGTCGCGTCGATCGAGCAGGAAGCGCTGGAGGCGGGCCACGAGGGGATCATGCTGAAAAACCCGGAGGCGGCGTACACGCCGGGCAATCGCGGGCAGAACTGGCTGAAGCGCAAGCCCGACGTCGAGACGCTGGACTGCGTCGTGACGGGAGCCGAGTGGGGCGAGGGGCGGCGCGCGAACCTGCTCGGGACGTTCGAACTCTCCGTCCGGGACGGCGATGGCGGGTTCGAATCGATCGGCAAGGTCGCAACCGGGATCACCGACGAGGAACTCGAGGAACTGACGGACCTGCTGGAGCCACACGTCCGGACGGAGACGGGGACAGCGGTCGACATCGAGCCTGCCGTCGTGTTCGAGGTGGGGTACGAGGAGATCCAGTCCTCGCCGACCTACGGATCGGGGTACGCACTCCGGTTCCCGCGCTTTCTCGGCGTCCGGGACGACAGGAACCCCGGAGATGCGGACTCCCGGGAGCGCGTCGAGCGGCTCCACTCCTGATACTGGTGGCTGTAATTCGTTTACCAGTATGACAGCCACCCGGATCGCCTCGCGGACGGCAGAGGGCGCCGGATAGACTTATTCCTGCGGTGGCCGAAGCTGTAACTATGGGACTCGACGTCGAGACGCCAGAGCCGCCGGAGCTCGAGGAGTTCGACCCGAACGAGTACGAGGACGCCGACGTGGTCGGAGACACTGACTACAAGCGCGAGGAGATCGAAGAACACTTCGCGGACGGCGCCTGGGAGCGGGCGTTCGACGAGTGGGCGGCCACCACCGGGATGGACGAGGAGGAGTTCGCCATCGCGGCGGACCTCGGGATGTTCCAGGGGTTCGACTTCTTCTGGGACTCCCACGCCGACCGCGTGGGGTATCACGCGCCCGGCATCCCCGAGGACTGGAAGGAGCGCGAGTACCACCCGGACATCGACTCCTGGGGGACAGTCTCGAGTATCAACGCGTCGCTGACGGAGCTCGGCCAGATCGTCTGTGAGGTGCTGAAAGAGGAGTACGTCGACTGGGAGACCGACTACGAGGCGCCAGACGACCTCCCGGACTTCTAGTTCTCGGCGTTGAGCGCCTCGTCCTGCAGGCGCTTGCCCGCCTCGGTCTCGACGCTCAGGTCCGGGACGTCGACGCTCTGACCGTCCTCGTCGACGGCGACGCTGACCATCTTCGCGTCCGAGGTGAGGCTCCGCTCGCCGGTTTTGTGGTTCTCGTGGAAACAGCGCACACGGATCGTCATGCTGCTGGTCCCGACCTCGTAGACGTACGCGTCGATCAGGGCGATGTCGCCCTCCGGGATCGGGTTGTGAAAGCGGCTTCGGTCGAACCCCGCGGTGATGACCTCGCCGCTGCAAAAGTGCATCGCGCTCATCGATCCGGTCTGTTCCATCCACTTGAGGACGTTCCCGCCGTGGGCCGTCCTGATCGCGTTCGCCTGGGCGGGCAACACGAGGCGACGACTTTCGACTTTCGAATCGAGCAACGTCGGCATACGCCCACCGTTCGCACGAGTGCAGTATAAAAGTGCGGTCGTCGTCGCCGGCCGACTGTACCCGGCAAAACGGTCACGAACGGATCTCTCGGACTGGCGAGTGATTTATTATCTTCTATACAGATGTATCCGGTGGGATCGAGCATCTCGGGGAGCGATCAGGATTCGCCGGACCAGCCAGACATGGTCACGTCGTCCTGGGAGGAAGACGCGATCGACCTCCCGTCCGTGACCGAGGCCGACGAGCGGACCAGGGCAGTCTGGGTGAGCCCGCAGGGCGTCGTGCGCGCCGAGGGGGACGAACAGCGGCGCGTCGACGTCGAGGTTGCGGTGGTAGTGACCGACCGGCGGATCCTGTTCGTCGCGCGCGGGGGTGACAGCCCCCCGTCGGGTACGTACTCGCTGGCCTACAGCGATCTGGCGGGCGTCAACGGGGAGGAAACGGAGCTGTCGCTCACCACGACTGACAGCGTCGTCTGGCGGATTCCACTCCCCGAGGACCGTTCGTCGGCATTTCAAACAGTGATACGTCACCTCGACTGGCTCGGCGGCCTCCGGAACCGCGCACGCAGCTGTGAAACCAGCGTCGAACTGGCCACCGGCGAGATCCGCGAGCACGCCCACGCGCTGGACTGGCAGCGTGCGCGGCGCAGCTACGAGGAGGTCCGCGAACAGCTCGACCGGCTCATCTGCGACGTGCAGCTCGTCGAGCCGGTCGCGTTCGAGGAGCTCGCGCCGGAGCTGACGGCGCTGGAACGCCAGCTCGAACGGGCACACACGCGGCTGTACATCGAGCGCGCGAAGGCGGCGCTGGCGATGGGCCGGCACCTGATCGAGAACGAGGAGTACGACCGGGCGGGGGGCCAACTGCGTGAGGCCCAGGAGTTCTACGACAGCGCACGGGACCTCAGCGACGCGGTCAGGCGGAGCGACGCCTTCCAGTTCGGCCCCCAGCGGGAGCTCCAGGACAACCTCGAGAACCTCGGGTGGGAGATCGAAACCGTGGCGGCGGAGCCGATCAGGCAGGCTCACGAAGCGAAGATCGAAGCGCAGTTTCTGGACGACCCCTCGGCCGCACTCGATCACTGGGAGACCGCGTTCCGCGGGTACGGCCACGTGCTGACGCTGGAGTGGGACGACGACGGCCGCAACTTCGCGGGCGACTCCGGCGAGGTCCGGCGGGACCGCCGCGTCGCGGCGGAACGGATCGTCGCCCTGCGCGAACAGCTCGCGAAACGGGAGTGGAACGCCGGGGCGGATCGCCAGGCAGCCGGCGACGACGCCCACGCGCTGGATCACTGCGCGAAGGCCGTCGACCACCTCGAACGCGTCCACGAACTGGCGACCGAGTTCGACGTCGGCGAGCCGTCGGCTATCGAGGGCCGGATCGGCCGGATGCGGTCGGTCGTCGACCAGTTGAACGAACACGTCGCTGGCGGTGACGCGAGCGAGGACCTCCAGGTGGACGGCGAAACTGCCACCTCCGCCGGCTTCGTCCGCCGGTACGAGGACGCCGAGCCGCCGGATTCGTTGCCACAGGAAACCGACGAACAGCCCGAGTCGACTGGGGCCAACCCTTCGACTGGGGAGGACGAAAGAACGAGCGACTCCGGGGAACCGGGCACCCGGGGGGGAACGGGTGACTCCGGGGAACCGAGTACCCGGGGGGGAACTGGCGACCAGTCGGAGCCGGTCGAGGGGCTCTCGAACCTCGACGTCCACCACGAGATCACGCTCGAAACGTCACGGGGCTCGCCCAGCAGGCGGGGCGACGACGACACCGGGCCAGCCACGGCGCCAGACGACAGTGCAGCGGAGGCTGAGCGGCCGGACGACGACGAGGCCGCATCGGAAGACGTCCGTCCGGGGACCGAGTAGCCGGGAGACACAGCGTTTTAGACGGGAGACTCCTAACGGGGTGCTATGGCTGACGGCGGCACGTGTCCGAACTGCCGGGAGGAGGTCCCAGACGGCGCGGACGTCTGCCCACACTGTGGGCTCAATCCGAAGCAGAGGCTGTTCCAGTTCGCGCTGGGCGTCGTGATGGTTGGGGGTCTCGCGATGTGGCTGACGATCCCCGGCGCCCTCCTGATCGTCATCGTGGGGGTCGGTCTGGCCGTCACGTCCCGGATCGGACCGACCGTCTGGGCCTGATAGTGATTGTTGTGATTATTTTCGGAGTCGCATCGCATTCTTGGGAGCCTCACGGGCTGACACCGGAGTCTGATGGGTCGACAGCGGTAAAGACTCACAACAATCACTATGAATACCGCCATGCGATACGATTGCTGGTTCGCTACAGCCTGCTCCTCCTGTAGAGACTGTCGGACCCGCGTGGTGGGATCAGTCCCGGCCGTGGCGGGTCACGCAGTGTGGCAGACCGATGAGTTCGACCGGTTCGGAGTTGTCCGGCGAGTACACCACCATCTGCCCTTTCTCCATGTAGGGGACTTTCGCCTCCAGGTTCGCGGGGATGTTCACCGCCGAGATGGCGTCCTCGTCGCCGAGGTTGAGCACGACCGTCGTGTTGATCTGCTTGAACACCGGGTCCGCGATGTCCTGTGGGTCCTGGGTGATCAGAAACAGGCCGAGGCGCTCCTTGCGCCCCTGTTTGGCTGCCTCGGTGAACTTCCCGATCACCCTCCGGGCCTGCACGGTGTCGGCGTCGGTCAGGAAGTTGTGCGCCTCGTCCATGCCGACGATCAACGGCGTCTCCTTGATGCGCTCGAAGGCAGGATCGTTCGAGAGCTTCGCGTCCACCAGCAGCGAGGCGAGCGCGAGGACGACCGTCTCGGCGTGGCGGCTCTTGTTGATGTGGTAGGTCGGGACGACCGTCAGCCGGCCGGGCCGGACGAACTCGTGGACGCGCTCGGTGATCGGCGGCGCGTCGCCGTCGAACACCGGCCCGAACCCGCGGGCGCGGCGCTTGACGGCGTCGAACGTCGCCTCGTGGACGCTGCCGGCCTCGTCGAGTTGCTCGCGCAGGGCCCCGTCGTCCATGAACGACTGGAACTGGTCGTACGTGCCCGCCTCGCCGTAGCGGTCCCAGAACCGGGGCAGCAGTTCGTTGACCAGGGCGCCGTACTGGTTGTCGTTGAGGCCGCTGCTGGCGATCAGCCAGGGGTTGTCCTCGACCATCGAGAACGGGATGGTGAACGGGACCTGCTCGGCGTGGTGGTGGCTGGCCGCGTAGGAGGCCGTGCCCACCTGCGGGACGAAGGCGACGGTGTCGTCGTGGCCGCCGTGGGCGACGCCCTGCCGGTCGAGCGTCCGGGCGACCGACTCGTCGTACTCGCCGTCGTCGTGCATCTGCGCGTACTCGTCCTGCGGGTCGAACTGGACGACTGCGGGGCGGACCTCCCGATCGCCGTCCTGTTCGATGGGGTAGCTGCGGTCCTCGTCGAGGTACTGCCGCAGGACGTTCTTCGCGGCGTGGGTCTTCCCCGACCCGGTGCCGCCGGCCACCAGCGTGTGCCGGAAGACGAGCGGGTCGCCGTCGTCGTAGGCGTCCCGGAGGCGGTAGTCGATCGACGGCGGATCGGCGACCGTCTCGACGCACTGGCCGCCGACCGAGAGGTGGCCCAGGAACACCCCCTCCGAGGGAATCTTCAGCCCCGTCTTGATGTCCTCCTTGTCGTCGGCGGCCCGGATCACCGTCTCCGGCTTGGGGACGCGGTCGGTCATCCGGCGCTTCAGGTCGCCGTCGTCCTCGTAGAGGACGGCGACGGGCTCCAGTTCCGCCATGAGCTTGAAATCCTCCTCGTCGATGCCGCGCGAGCGCATCGCCCGGCGGGCGTGGATCTCGGTCGCGTCGTCGGCACGGTACTCCTGGGTGTACTCCAGGGCGGTGATCCGGCAGAACAGCCGCTCGTCGTCGGGGTACGACGCCAGCAGGTACCGCCCGACGCGGACGCGGGACCGGTTTTTGACTGTCACGTACGCGCGCAGGCGGGTGTCGTCCTCGTCCTCGCTGATCTGCAGGCCGCCCGATGCCGAAAGGACGCCGATCCCCCTGTCCTCGCCGGCCGGCGAGACATCGTAGGTCTCGAACTCGTCGGCCGTCCCGTCGTCCGGGGTGCCCGACGGCGCCTCCACGATCCCGTCCTCGTCTTCAGCTCCGTCGTCCCCTCCCTCGGTTTCCTGCTCGATCCCGCCGTCGTCGGCGTCGAAGTCGGTGAAATCCCCTAGATCGGACATGCCTGACACATTACCCCCTGACTACTAACGCGTTTCCCCACCGGGGCGGAACTGATACCGCCCGAGAGTCGCCGCCCCGCGCCATTTTTCCCCACCCGAAACGTACGGGGACACATGCTGCTGGTGCGCGGCCGTGCTGGCGGGACCGCCCTGACGGGAACCATCTACGAGGAGGGCGAAGACCCACCGCGGTACAAGGGGTCGCCCGACACGGACGCTCCATACGTCTGGATCTGCGACGAGTTCTACGAGGTCGACAGCGGCGGCAGCACCCAGCGCATCGGCGATCGGGTCGTCCAGATCGCGTTCGAGACGCCGATGCCGCGGGGGTTCGAGTCCCGCGACCGCGCAATCGACGCCGCGAAGGACCACGTCAGGACGCAGTTCGCCCGCCTCGAAGTCGCCGACGGCGACGTCGAGATCGAGATCATCGAGGATCCCCAGGAGTGAGCCGACGACAGTGGTTCAAACCGCCGTTTGAACAGTAGAAGGCCCTTATCCGTCCGGACAGCGTGTCATAGAAAGCTTCCCACGAAATTCGTGAACCGGACAGTACAGGCCAGGTATGTCTCGCAGACAAGTCTATCCATCAATGAGTGTTAATTTCTCACGTTTCTCAGTCGGGATCGGATTGACATATGTCACATCTTCATCCTCACACAGCTCGTCGAAATCACTGTCTGTCGTAATCAAGTAATCGGCGTCATATGCCCGTGCGAGCGCAAGGATAAACGAATCGTACACGTCGTGGTTTTTTTCGGCACTGATCTCGTATGCCTCAAGCAGCGTTGTCTCGGTCGCATTGACGATTCGTGCAGGGCTGCGAACAAGGGATTGGATAGCATTTCGAGCAGCAACTGCATCGACTCCAAACGTGCTCGTCATCAGATACTGCGCTCGCAACGGATAGTAATCGAACACGAGCAACACGTTCGGGCCATCGATTGCGTTCTGAATCCACGGATAGACATCCTCGTGAGCAGGGTGATCGTCGGTGAGGGCGATTGCTACCACGTTCACGTCCGTGAGAACCGTCTCTACGGTCGGGAGAGAATCAGTCATCGGAGAGCCACTCACTGATCTATCGGCCCGAAGAGCGTTTCTCCGGCATCAGTTGGTGTCGTGTTCTCCCAGTTCGTCCGACCAGCTGTTGCTGTCTTTAATTTCGAACTCGGGTTGGGATTGAGTTCAAGGACCGAGCCGACGAGTGTTGCTGGAATCTCATCGTTCGATTCGATTCCGAGTCGCTCCCGAACCTCTTTTGGGAGTGTTACCCGCCCTCTATCGTCCACTGTGAGGGTGAGTTCTTCCCCGTCTTGCGTTTCAAATGAGGGTTTTCCCATTTTAGTTTGCCTGTCTCCCACTACTATATTGATATACAAAACTGTTGCGCCGAACAGTCCGCACGCTTACTGAGTAGCTGTTTCAATCTGGACCTTGGCGAAATCAATTCCTGTGAATGTTTCTATGATACGCTTCGTCCGGATGCTGGATCAGGTACGAAGCGCGCCAGTATCCGCGCCGAGCCCTCCACGACTCATACTGATTGTTGTGACTCGTTACCGCCAGGTACTTCTCAGACGCCAGTTTCGGGACGTGAAACCGCCGCTACTGCGATGTGGTGGTGAAAATACTCACAACAATCAGTATCAGTCTGGCCGGGAATCGGCCGACGAGGGCCTGTCGACTGCCACGGAAGAGATCTACCTGCGCAACTTCGACGTCGAGCGGTCGTACTGCGTGACGCTCCGCATCAGCGACGACGGTAGAACGACGCTGGAGTGATCGCCTCGAAGCCGGTCAACACGCCGCAAAGCGGCAGTCCAGTGGTCGAGTCGTGGCGAACTGCCCGGGCCGCGTCGACCGACACGTCCGCGGCGGTCGCATCACGGAGCGCGATCAGACGAGGTCGAACCCCTCGGCGGCGCCCCAGCGCTTGTCGTTGTAGCTCTCCTGCTGGCTGGTGTCGAACTCCCGCTCGATCCGCCGGCGGAGCGTCTGTTTGCCCTCCCTGTCGATCCGCGCGAGTTCGTCGGCTTTCCCGACTGCCAGGGGCGGCCCCCGTTCGGCCGCAATCTCAGACAGGAGCTGTGTCATCACCTTCTCGCGGACTTCGGGATTCCGAGTGACGGCGTAGGGGGCTTCGACGCGGTAGACGAGGTCGTCACGGGGGTCGTAGACGACGAAGAACGTCACCTCGTAGTCCTCGTCGTCCAAGTGTACGTCCCGATCGAGGTCGATCGTTCCGTCGGCGAGCATCCCGTCGGTACCCACGCGCGAGCGGAACCACCCTGTGAACGTCAGCGCGTCGGTGCGGGGCTCGCCGTGTTCGTCCGGCCGTTCGAGCACCCGCCGGAAGAACGCCTCGTCGTCGACCCAGGGGGCGCCAGCTTTCTCCCGGAGTTCGCGCGTGATAGCCTTCGAGGCACTGTTCTTGACGAAGCCGACCAGCGGGACGTCGCGCTCGGCGAACGACTCGACGAGTTTCAGGTAGTTGTGGATCACCTCGACGAACTCGGCTTCCTCGATGATGAGCTGTTTGAGCTGTGGGTCCCGCTCCACCCACTTCAGGAGGCCCGTCGGGTAGATCGGACCGTCCAGCACGAGCAGGTCGTCGATGAGGTCCGCCTGGTCGAGGGCGTGCTCGCTCTCGGCGCGGTACAGCGCGAGCGCGTGGACGACCGCCTGCTCGTGTCTGTCGACCCGCGGGGCGTGGAGGATCCGCTGGCGGGCGTACCCGTGGTCGTCCATCTGCCAGTCGGCGTCCTGGACGTCCAGCGTCTCGTCGTTCGTGTGGACCGTCATCACGATGGTCCGGCCGCGGTGGAGGTCGACGCTCGACGGGACGGCCGCCATCGCAGCCTGCGAGACATCGATGACGAGGCCGTTCTTGAACGTCGTGGGATTGATCGTCCCCGCGTCGAGCCCGTGCTGGGTGGGGAACGGGCGCGACTCCAGCGCCACGTCGTCGACGGGGACTTTCCGGCGCCGGTGTTCGCCCAGCGGCTCCAGGATCACATCGCCCGAGTCGTCGTACAGCGGATCCAGAAACTCCGACCACGCCTGTTCGGCGAGTTCCGTTTGGTCGCTGTCGTCGACCTGTCTGGTCACCCGGCCAGCCAACTCTGCGATGCCGTCAAGGTGTACCGGGTCCAGTGTCATGCCGTCTGCTTCCGTCCCAGCCATCAAAACAGTAGGGGAAACTTATTAGCAAATTGGTAGTAACTACTTGACGGTAGAGTCTTTCGAGAGCCAGATTTATTTCTCGTCCGGCAGCATTAAATACTATGAATAGCTATACTGTTCCATACGATGCTCGAGTCAGATTTGCACGCGGGTACGCGGGGTGAGGTGCTGGAACGGGGGCTTTCGGAAGCGACGTCGGATCTGATTCTCGTCAATCCGACCCGGGCGACGATGCGGGAGTTCGTCGACGCATACCAGGCGGTGCCGGATCCTCCCTCGGTGTCACTGTTCGCGGACGAGGCACCGCTGAAACAGCTGGTCGAGGATTTCCTGATCGCGAGCGCGCTCGCGGATATGGTGGCCGCGGACGCCGTTACCGTCCGGACGCTGGGCACGGTGCCGCGCCACTCGCTCATGGTGTCAGAGGAGTTCCTGGTGTCGCTGGTGGAGAGCGGCGGACGGATCTGCGGGCTGACGACCGTCGAGGAGTCGTTCGTGACCGGGACCTACGACGAATACCGGACGCGCTGGGCGGACGCGTCGTCGTTCTCGCTGCGAACGCCGCCGTTGTCACACATCCGCGAGACGCTCGCCGACGACATCGGGCAGGACGTCGCCGACGATTTCGACACTGTGCTCGGGATGCTGGAGACGGCGCGGGGGAACGGTGACGGGCTCGACGAGGTGACGGTCGCACTCCTGGCGGCGGCGAACAACAGCCAGTTGCTGTACGACATCAGCCGCTGGGGCGAGGACATCCGGCTGGCGAGCAAGGCGACGTTCTCCCGGAGCAAAAACCAGCTCGAGGACGCTGGCCTGATCGACACCGCGAAAGTGCCGATCGACGTCGGCCGGCCCCGGCTCCGGCTGAAGCTCGGGGACGACGAGCTCCGCGAAGCGGGGATCGAGAAAGTGGCACGCCGTACGCTGCAGCTACTGGACTAGTCCCCGACGCTTTTTCCCCCCTCCCACCTTTCCTGGGAGTATGTCAGTCGGTATCGTCGGCTCGGGCCCCGCTATCGGGGCCGTTGAAGCGGCGCTCGCGGACGTCGATGTCGACCCGAACCGGATCGACCTCGCGGCGCTCGCGGGCGTCGACGTCGCCGTGGTCGCGGGACAGGCCGGTGACGCACTGTTCGAACGCGCCAACGAACGCGCAATAGAGGCTGGCGTCCGGTGGCTCGCGGTCGAACTCGGCGGCGTCGGCGGGATCCCGGTCGTGGACGCCGCAGTGGCGGGTTTCGGCCCGGAGACGGGCTGCTACGAGTGTCTCACCGGCCGCGTGAACGCGAATCTGGAGCCGGACACGGAGCCGACGGCGGCGCCGCCGGCCCACACCGGCCGCTTCGCCGGTGCTGTCGCCGGACGCGAACTCGCCCGCCACCTGCGAGACGGTGTCGACGTCTTCGGGCGCGTCGTCGAAGTGCCCTACACCGAGCGGGAGTTCCTGCCGCTGCCGAACTGCGCCTGCGACCCCGGACAAGAGAGGGCGCTCTCCCGCGAGCACGTCGACCGGACGCTGGAGGAATCGCTGGGACGGGCCGAGCGCGCTCTCGACGAGTTGCTGGGGGTCGTCCAGGAAGTGGGGGAGGCCGAATCGTTCCCCGTCCCGTACTACCTGGCACACGGCTGTGACACCGCCGGGTTCAGCGACGCCAGTGCCGCCCGGGACGCCGCGGGCGTCGCCGTCGGCTGGGACACCGCGTTCATGAAGGCGCTCGGCGAGGCGCTCGAACGGTACTGCGCGGGCGTCTACCGGACGGGGGAGATGGAGACCGGGCCGCCCGCGACGACCGAGGACGCGGTCAAGCCGTCGGCGTTCGTCTGCGAGACCGACCCCGACCCGGAGACGGAGATCCACTGGATCGAGGGCGAGAACCTCGCGACGACGGGACGAGTGAAGCTCCCCGCCGAGTTCGTCCACTACCCGCCGCCGACCAAGCGGTACCGGTCGCCGATCACCACCGGGCTCGGCCTCGGGAATTCGAGCGTCGAGGCGCTGCTGGCGGGGCTGTACGAGGTGATCGAACGGGACGCGCTGATGCTGTCGTGGTTCTCGACGTTCGAGCCGCTCGGCCTGGCTATCGACGAGGAGGCTTTCCAGACGCTGGCCGCACGTGCGGAGTCCGAAGGGCTCGACGTAACGCCGTTGCTCGTGACACAGGACGTCGATGTCCCCGTTGTGGCGGTGGCGGTCCACGGCGACGAGTGGCCCCAGTTCGCGCTCGGCTCCGACGCGGACCTCGACGTCACCAGTGCAGCGACGAGCGCGCTCGCGGAGGCGCTGCAGAACTGGATGGAGCTCCGGGGGATGGGCCAGGAAGGAGCGACGGAGGCGATGGGCGCCATCGGTCGGTACGCATCGTTCCCGGACTCGGTCAGGGCGTTCGTCGAGCCCGAGACGGTGATCCCCAGCGACTCCGCCGGCCCCCAGGAGGTCGGCGACGGGGCCGCCGAACTCCAGGCCGTCCTCGAACGAGTCGACGACGCCGGCCTCAACGCGTACGCGGCCAGGACGACGACCCGCGACGTCGCCAGTCTCGGGTTCGAGGCCGTCCGCGTGCTCGTACCCGAAGCACAGCCGCTTTGCTTTGGCTCGATGTACTTCGGGGAGCGCGCGAGGGAGGTGCCCGCGGACCTCGGCTTCAAACCCGACTTCGACCGGGATCACCACCCCTTCCCTTGACTTCCTCCCCGCGCTGAAGCGCGAGACTTTCGCCTTGCTTTTCCGTAAGCAGGACGCCGGACCTGATGACATCCTCCCCGTCGTGAACGACGGGATTCTCTCGCTGTATTAGCTGATTTCAGGCGCTAAGCCCCCTCCCTCAACGAGCACCGCAGTCCGCGCAAGCGGACAAGGAGCATAGTAGGGAGGGGATACAGCGCCGTCTTCGTTTTTCAGACACCTGCTTGTTGTGAACCCACAGGCCCACGGGCAGACTACTTTCACTCCGGACGGCAAACGTTGATACGCTAGTCAGTTCACCGTTGAAGTGCGTGGAATGAACTACAACTACAGGTATCGCCTCACGCCGACCGAAAGCCAGCGTGAGACGCTGGACTACCACCGCGATACCTGTAGACAGCTATACAACCACGCCCTGTACCGCTTCAACCAAATTCCCGAAGACGAGGGAACGGTCAAACAGCGCGTTCGCAAGGTCCGTGACGAGCTTCCCGACCTCAAAGACTGGTGGGATGCACTTACCGATATATACTCGAAAGTACTCCAACCCACCGTCATGCGGATTGCGAAAAACGTCAACGCACTCGGGGAGCTCAAAGAACAGGGCTACACCGTCGGTGAGCTTCGCTGGAAATCACCACGTGAGTTTCGCAGTTTCACCTACAACCAGTCTGGCTTCGAACTCGACAAGAAGGGTGGTCAGACTGTGCTGTCACTGTCGAAACTCGCAGACATTCCTATCGAACTGCACCGACCGATACCCGAGGATGCCACAGTCAAAGAAGTCACGCTGAAAAAAGAGAAAACGGGCGAGTGGTTCGCCATCTTCGGCATTGAGATGGATACGGAACCACCATCGAAACCACCGTTTTCCGAGATTGACGCCGAAAACATGGTCGGCATCGATGTAGGAATCCTGAAATACGCGCACGATACAGACGGCACAGCGGTTGAATCACTCGACCTTTCGGACGAACGCGACCACCTTGAACGAGAGCAACGGAACCTCTCGCGCAAAGACTACGAGTCGAATAACTGGGAGAAGCAACGTCGGCGTGTTGCTGAGTGTTACCTTCGAATCAAGCAAAAGCGGCGTGACTTCCTGCACAAACTCTCGGCATACTACGCCCGGGAGTACGAGATCGTCGCCGTCGAAGACCTCGATACGAAGGAACTGCTCGAATCACCGGGTAACAGCCGCAATACAGCGTCAGCGGCATGGAATACCTTCACATCGATGCTCGAAACGAAGTGCGAGCGCGAAGGCACGCACTTCGTGGAAATCAACCCAGCAGGCACGACCAAAGAATGCGCGTCCTGTGGCGTGGAAACGGAGAAACCGCTGTGGGTGCGTGAGCACTCTTGTCCTGCTTGCGGCTTTGAGGCGGACAGAGATGCAAATGCGGCGTGGAACATCCTTTCTTGTGGACTCTCGAAACTAGGAGTGGGTCACTCCGAAGAAACGCCTGTGGAGACTGCGCTCCCTACGGGAACCACGGTAGTTCCTGCAAAGCGCGTCGTTGAACCAGGAAGCCCCTGCCTCACGGAGCCGCCAACGGCGGCGAGTAGGCAGGGGTAGTTCACATACTGATTATTGTGACTCGTTACCGCCGGGTATTCGTCAGATTCTAGTTTCGAGGCGTGAAACCGCCGTTAGTGCGATGTAGTGCCGAAAATAATCACGCACGACCGTATGACAGGTGCCAGACCTGACGCGCGCCGGACCTGACCGGGAACTTTCATACGGATTTATAATTCGGGGTGGTGACAGTTCACATGGGTGTGCCGTTCTCCCGACGACCGCCCAGGCAAACCATGGTATCGGAGTACGATCTTCCCTGCACAGACTGCGGTCACGATCTCGTCCGGTCACAGCTCGCGCTCGACGGCGGTACCGTCGCGGTCGCGGAGTGCCAGCACTGCGGGACGAGACACTATCCTGAATCGGCGCTCGGCCACGTCGGACCCGACCACGGGACGGTCAGATCCCGAAAGCAATCCTGACCATATCCCGGGTTCCGGGACCGAGTCCGACGGCGACGATGGCGCCCAGTAACATCACCGCGAAGCGCGGGCTCTCCTCCATGAACTGCTCGTCGAACACCGAGAGGATCAGCACGGGGACGACGATCTTCACGAAGAAGAACGGCCAGCCGTCGCCGACGTACACGCCGGCGATTTCTGTCCCGCCCTGCAGCGAGTTCGTCGTGTCGATCAGAAAGCGGTTGAACGGGTGTTTGGCGCTGTAGTCGCCGAGATTCCAGACGTGCGTCCAGTCGTTGGCGAGGACGTTCGCCGCACCGTCGATGGCGTGTCCCCAGATGACGACCAGGCTCAGTAGCCCCGTTCCGGCGGTGACAATCGGCCAGTAGCGGTCCATCGCCGCGTAGGTCAGGGCGGCCGTGACGGTGGCGACTCCGATCACGATGACGAGGATGCTCGCGTGCAGCGTGACGTACTCAGTCGTCACAGCGAGAGACAGCAGGTAGCCGAACGTCCCCGCGAGCACGGTCGAACCGATGGCTGCGAGCGGGTAGTAATAGGTCTCCGTGAGGTCCTGCAGTGAGAGCCACTTGCTCGCGAGGAACGCCGCCAGGGCGATGGCGAAGACGGTGAAGTAGATGAACGGGCTGATGAGGACGGCGCTTGCGGGGAACTCGACGGCGGGCGTCTCGCCGGCGCGCTGGGCGGCGACGAACGCGTCCTCGACCGTCCGGAGCGCGCCGCCGAACAGCATGAACGGGACCAGCGCGAAGAAGAAGTTGCGGTACGGCGAGAGGTCGAACAGCTGGAGTAGCAGGTACACCCCGACCAGCATGAACACCAGCACGAGGATGTATCCGAGCGTCGAGACGACGGTGTAGCCGGGTTCCGCGACGGCGGCGGCGTCGTAGGCGCTCGCGCTGCAGCCGAACTCCGCCGATTCACCGGGGACCGTCCGCCCGGTGTCGGGGAACCGGACCATACACTCCGCACCTTCCGCGTCCGCGTGGACGGGCCCCCAGAAGTACCGCCAGAGGATCCCGTGATACACCTGCCGCGTGAACAGGAGGGCTGCTGCGACCAGGCCGACTACGCCCGTGATGAAAGCGGCGACCCAGGCCTTCGCCGGATCGACGTCGTCTGAGAGATCCATATTGCACCGCAGGGGCACCGGCAGTGTTGAGATTTCCGGTCTCGTGCAACCGGGGTACAGTAGTGCGCGTGCGGGTACTCGACGGACGGAACAGCCGTCAATCCAGGTCGAGGCCGTCCCGGACGGCATCGAGAACCGCGTCGTGGGCCTCCCCGTTGGAGGCCACGAGTCCGTCGTCCCCGTTCGACCAGGGGTTGCCGTGGACGTCGGTGACCGTGCCGCCGGCGCGCCGGACGAGATGCACGCCGGCGATGGCGTCCCACGGGTGGGGCGTCTTCGGCATGAACGCGGCCTCCAGACCCCCCGAGGCGACCAGGGCGAGGGTCCCCTGCATCGATCCCAGTCTGCGGAGGTCGCCGAAGCGGTCCGCTGCAGCCTCGAACAGCGACGCGTACTCGCCACCCTCCATGCCGGCCCACCAGCCGATCAGCGCGGCCGCGAACGTCTCCGGGTCCCCCCGCTCGCTGACGGTCATCGACTCGTCGTTGCGCGAGACGCTCTCCGGACCGGCGGTGTAGATGTCGCCCTCGGCGGGGAGGAACGTTGCGGCTGCCACTGCCTCGCCGGCCGAGACGGTCGCGATGCTCGTCGCCCAGAAGCGGATCCCGCGGACGTAGTTGCCGGTCCCGTCGACGGGGTCGACGATCCAGGCGTCGCCGGTCTCGGGAACCGCATCGAGGAGGTCGACCGACATCGTGTCCGTGCCCAATGGCCGGGAGTCCTCCTCGCAGACGAAGTCCGCGTTCGGGAACTCCTGGCGGATCGTCGCGATCACCTGCCGCTGGGCGTCCCGGTCGGCCTCGGTGACGAGGTCGTTTTTGTTCGCCTTGGTTTCGACCGCGACGTCCCCACGAAAGGTCTCCCGTGCTACGACGCCGCCTGCGCGCGCCGCACGCTCTGCCATGGCCGCCCGCAGCGTTGCCTCACTCATACTGTCAGGTCACGCCCCCGCACTCAAAGGCACTGCGAAAGCACAGATCGGGCGTGACCGCTCGACGCCCCGCGCCCTGCAGGGGCCACTGAACGCTGGTCGAAGCGACCTCGAACCGGATTTTACTAAACGGGAGTGATATTCTGCTACAAGTTATTAAAATTTAGTATTTAGATAATGAGGTTTATGTCGCTCGCCGAACGATGAGGGAGTATGAGCCTGACACGGCGGCGGCTGCTGGAGGCGGGCGGGGTGGGG
>PXSF01000061.1 GCA_003022845.1 Halobacteriales archaeon SW_10_66_29
GAACGGAGTTGAGCGACCTGGGGCTTTCGACACTCCGACTCCCAACACTTCTCTCGTTCATTAACCGCCGGTCCCGGCACCGGGGAGCCCACGTCAGTCGACGACCGTCTCGGTGTCGTAGGAGCCCAGCCGGCGGACCCAGCCCTCGCGTGCGATCTCCTCGACCGTCTCGAGTGCAGCCGCAGTCCGGTCCTCGTAGAGGCCCGCCGCCACGTCGACGTGGAACACGTAGTCGCCGAGGCGCTCGCCGCTGGGCCGGGACTCGACGCGCGTGAGGTTGATGTCCTGCTCGGCGAACGGTTCGAGCAGTTCCAGCAACAGCCCCGGGTAGTCCCGGTTCGGGTAGACGATGATCGAGGTCTTGCCGCCGGCGTCGGAGCGCTCCTCGATCGGCCCGACGACGAGAAAGCGGGTCGCGTTCGAGGTGCGGTCCTGGATGTCCTCGGCCAGGGCCGTCAGCACGTCGTCGGCGTTGGCGGGGTGGCCGATCGCGGCCACGCTCGGCTCCTCGCGCGCCCGCTCGACGCCGCGGGCGGTGCTGGCGACAGCTTCGAGGTCGGCGTCGGGGTAGTGGTCTTCGAGGTAGGAGCGACACTGCGCCAGTGCCTGCGCGTGGCTGGCGACCGTCCCGAAGGAGTCGTCCCGGGCGAGTAGCGCGTGGCGGATCGGCGTCACGACCTCCCGGAGCACCGCCACCTCGTACTCGGCGAAGGCGTCAAGCGCCTCCGTGACCGACCCCTCGATGCTGTTCTCGACGGGGACGACCCCTCGGTCGGCGTCGCCGTCCGCCACCGCCTCGACGATGGCCGACACCGACTCCGAGAACTCGATCGACTCCGGATCCGCGACCGCGCTCGCCGCCCGGTGGGAGTAGGTCCCGGCCGGCCCCAGCGTGAGTGTCTGCATGTCTGGCCCCTACTGGAGGCCGCTCTATAAGGGCCGTGGTTGGCAATCAGCGCGTATTGTGTGGCTCGATGGCCCCTACTCCAGAAAGCTCTCGAGTCGCTAGAAAATACCATGATCGTTTCTATCAGTGTGACCCAGAAAGCCCTCGGCTGGCGGTCGCTGCGACGACCCCTATTCGACGCAACCACGTCCGTCGAATATGTCGCTCAGCGTGAGCCGCCAGCCGGCCGAGGGCTTTCTCTGTCACGGCGGTCTCACCGTTTCCGATGGTTCTGCGGCCGTATTCACACCGATATCAGCCCACTCCTCTCGAAACGGTCGAAGGATTTTTAACCCCGCCGTGCGAATAATTACATGAAGAAATACACCGAAATTAAATCGGTGGGTTTTTCTATCAGTTTCCGGTAGTCACAGGTCCGGCCGAGCATTGCGTCAGCCGCGTAGCGACGCCGGCACCCACCACCGATGAGCCGCGAGCACCCTCAGACCCCCAGCATCCAGCACCGCCACAGCGACGCGCCCGGTCACGACGCCCGGCAAGAGGACATCCGCCTGGTCGCGTCCCGCGTCGGCTCCTGGCTGTCCGCGTCCGGCGAGGACCCGCCCGAGCACCCCGAATCGGTCGACGAACAACCCCGCCGCTTCGACCCGGTCACCCCGAGCGCGACCCGCATCGGCCACGCCGAGGGGCCGGACGGGATGGACGGCCGCCTCCGGGCGCTGCACGCCGAGCGCCGCGCTGCCCTCCAGGGCAACTCCGAGCGAACCCGGGCGCTCGACGTCCTCCGGGTCACACAGGCCGTCTGCAACTCCCTGGATCTCACGCCCTGGGAGCGCGACCGCGTGCTCGGCGTGGTCCGGGAACTCGACGGCACGGCCCTCGACGGTCGGGCGATCCCGCACGTCGCGCTCGTGGTCGCCCGCCGCGTCGTCGACGCCGAACGCCGCGCCTGGCTTGGTCTCGACGACAGCGAGTACTGCGCCGACCAGCCACCGGAGCGCCTCGCGGCGCTCGCCGACCGGCTCACACGTCTCACCGACGGCAGTTCCTTCGACGGCGAGGCCGCCCACGACGGATCCACGTACGACCGCCTGCGCGAGGACTGCGGGCTCACCGACGCCGCCGCGGCCAGCATCGACGCCGCGCTCGACCGCGAACTCGATGAAGCGACGCTCCGGGAGGCCGTCCTCGGCCGCTCACCGCACCGCGATCCGCACCTGCCGGTCACGGCGGATCTCGGCACCGAGAAGTGACGGGCGGTTATACTGGTGGCTGTACGTACGTGAACACTCGAATTGAGAATCCAGGCGGAACGGGTCTGTCTCCGCAGATACAGAGACTAGTGAGTAAACGAAGTACAGCCACCAGTATTAGAAGGACACCTGTTCGACGCCGCGTGCGAATCCCATATCTGCCGGTTTGCCTCGGGATGAAAAAACCTTCACTATTTATAAGGGACACCGGGGCGGTCGCTACTCTTCGGGGAGGTCGTCGATGAGGATGACGGCCTCGCCGTCGATGGCGACGTCCTCGCCGTCGAGGACGCGGGTCGTCAGGCGATACTGGCTGTTCCCGAGATCCTCGACGATCTCGCACTCGGCGGTGATGCGGTCGCCGATGCGCACGGGGTTGTGAAACTCCAGATCCTGCGAGAGGTAGATAACCAGACCGGGCACGCGCGCGAGTGCGGCGCTGATCAGCCCGCCGACGAGCGTCCCGTGGGCGATCCGCCCGCAAAAGCGCGTCCGCTCGGCGAACTCGTCGTCGAGGTGCAGGGGGTTCGTGTCGCCGCTGGAGGCCGCGAAACTGCGGACGTCATCGTCGGTGATCGTCTTCGCAAACTCGAAGCGGTCGCCGACGCTCACAGTTTCGGGGGAGTCGGCTGTGGTTTCGGCGTGCCACTCCGGCAGGTCCTCGGCGGGTTCGACCCGCTCGGCCGGTACCTCCTCGTCAGTCGTCGGCTCGACACCCAGAGCCGCGAACGCCGCTCGGTTGGCAGCGATCACGCTGTCGAAGACGTGTGCGGACGTCTCCGCCCACGTGTCCAGCAGCGTGCTGCGTTCCGATTGAGAACTCATCACCCGCTCCCTACGTGACTCCCGGTAATAAATGCCGAGGGTAGTTATCGGCTGTGCTAACCGTCGGGTTCCAGCGGCCGAGCACCGCCAATTCCGGCGATCCGACGCCGGGCGGCGGGCGGATCTGGCAACGGATTGTGGTATCTGACGGCATCTGATGGCTGCCAGTGGTATCTCACGCAACGCTTATGTGTGGGAGGAGTGTACCCGGAGGTGACCGATGACAGACGACAGCGACGGGCCGATGTGGCCACCGGAGATGTTCAAGCTGTTCACAGAGACCGGCGAGCAGGCCGTCGAGACCCAGCAGGAGATGTTCCAGAAGATGCTGGAGGCGAGTCCAGAGCGGCGGCCGCATCAGCATCCCCGACGCCGAGCGGGAGGCGCTCGACATCGAGGAAGGGGACATCGTCCAGGCGGTCGTGTTCCCGGTCAAACGCAACCGCGAGGAGTGACATGACCGATCTGCCCGCGACCGAACCGCTGGAGTCTTTTGACGCGTCCACGTACGAGCAACTATGAGCAATCAAGGATTCAACGACTGGAGCGAAATGGTAGAGCAGATGAACGAAGCGGTCGCCCAATCGATCGAGCAGAACGCGGAGGCCCAGGCAGCCTTCGTCGAGTCCTGGTCGGACGCGGTCGGCGACTCGATGCTGGACGAGGACGAACTGTCGGAGGGCATCGAGGGGTACGCCGCCGCCTACGAGGTGTGGATGGACGCTGCCGAGCAGATGTTCGAGCGGACGGCCGCCGCCGCGGAAGGCGAAGACGTCGAGCCGACGGAGTTCCGCGACATCTGGCTGCAGTCGGCCAACGAGGCGTTCAAGGAGGTCATGTCCACCTCCGCCTTCGCCTCCGCGAACGGCCAGCTCGTCGAGGCGATGATGGAGATGCAACAGGAGGCCGACGAGATGACACAGGACACGCTGGCCCAGATGGGGATGGCGACCCGCGGTGACGTCGAGGAGGTCGGCGAGCGCCTCGTCGAACTCGAGCGCCGCCAGCACGAACTGGGAGAGAAGGTCGACCAGGTTCTCGACGCGGTAGAGGAGTAACCATGTCGTTCAACCCACTGGCAGCAGCACTGGACGCACAGACCGCGACGATCGACGCGATGGCCGACGCCACCCGGAAGGCGTCGATTGCGCCCGAGCGCGCCGCCGAGATGGAGACGATCGAAGTGGGGATGACCCCCGCCGACGTCGTCCACGAGGAGAACAAGCTCGAACTGCTCCACTACGAGTCGATGACCGACGAGCAAAACGAGGTGCCGATCCTGATCGTCTACGCGCTGATCAACAAGCCGTACATCCTCGACCTGCAGCCCGACCGCAGCGTCGTCCGGCGGCTGCTGGAGGCCGGCCACGACGTGTACCTGATCGACTGGAACGAGCCCTCGCGGCTCGACCAGCACCTCGGCCTGCACGACTACGTCAACCGCTACATCGACAACTGCGTCGGCGCCGTCGCCGAGCGCTCGGACCAGGAGTCGATCAACCTGCTGGGCTACTGCATGGGCGGCACGATGAGCGCCATGTACGCCGCGCTGAACCCCGAGAAGATCAACGCGCTCGGGCTGATGGCTGCCGGCCTCTGCTTCGACCGGACGGGCGGCGTCCTCGAACAGTGGGGCAGCGACGAGCACTACGACCCACAGGACGTCGTCGACACGTTCGGCAACGTTCCTGCGGAGTATCTCGACACCGGGTTCGCGCTGATGGACCCCGTCGACAACTACGTCAGCAAGTACATTACCCTCTACGAAAACCTCGACAATGATGCCTTCGTGGGCAACTTCTCGCGGATGGAGCGCTGGCTCGACGAGGGGATCGACCTGGCGGGGCAGGCCTACGTCGAGTTCCTGGAGAAGATCTACCAGAACAACGAGCTGTACCGCAACGAGCTCGAACTGAGCGGCGAGCGCGTCGACGTCGGGGACATCGACATGCCGATCCTGCAGATCATCGGCGAGTACGACCACCTCATCCCGCCGGAGGCGTCGAAGCCGTTCAACGAGGTCGTCGGCAGCGACGACGTGACCACCATCGAGTACCCGACGGGCCACATCGGGATGTCAGTCTCCTCCTCGACCCACGAGGACGTCTGGCCCGAGGTCTGTGAGTGGTTCTGGGCGCAGTCCGAGCCAGACGAGGACACCGAGGAAGGGGCGGCTGCCGAGGACGTCAGCGACATCCAGGACGCGGCCGCCGAACAGGTCCAGGCCCGTGAGGACGATGCCACCGACGCAGCCGAAGCAGCCGCGGATGTCAAGACCGTCGACGGCATCGGCCCGACGTTCGCCGAGCGGCTCCGGGCGGCCGGCGTCGAGACGGTCGACGACCTCGCCGGGCACGACGCCGCCGAACTGGCCGACATCGCCGAGACCAACGAATCCCGCGCCAGACAGTGGCTCGATCAGCTGTAGACGCAGTTCGCGCCCCGGTTTCGTAGTGATTCTACCGGTTCGACCGCAGGGCGGCTGTTCCCCATCTCCGTGGCTGTCTCTCCACGGCGTTTCTGCTGGTTTCACAGAGATCGCCCCGGCGAAGTAAAATTTCGTTGACAGCTTCGTCGTCAGCTCGCGGCGCCGAGCGGGCCCACTCTGCGAGAACGGACTGATTTCTCCAGTTCTTCCGTCGACGACTGGCGAATAGAAAAAACAAGCAAGGTTTAGGTTCAATCATGTACGATCAACAGATGGACTGCTTGAGAATCGATCGGGTTCCTCACTGGATCAGCACGGGTTGAGCACACTCACTCTCACCACTATTCGAACAATGAAACAATATAAACTATTTGAAAAAGACAAGCGACTCCAAGACAGTAGTGTAGTGTTACTATCAATCATCGTTTTTCTTTTAAGTACTATTCTTATTCGCCGTCTACTATTCGGCTTGACGTGTGCAGCTGGTATCATAAGTATATATCTGACCGTGAGACGACAAAGGACGCAAGATGCCTCAGTAGTAGCTGGTCTTTGGGCGGCATTAGCTACTGCTGTGTACACGAGTATAGTCGAAATAATTATTCCGACCGCTATTATTTGTTTACTATCATATATAGTTTGGAATAATTATAAAAATCAGTAACTTCGGGCGAGTAGTTGCTTGTGTTCGGGCATAAAGGTCACCAACCGGGACGACGAGGTCGTCTTCGCTGACGACATAAAGTTCCTGATCAAAAACGGGGGCGAGTGGCCCGAAGAGACCCATCCCTGAGCGTACGAGCGAGTCCCGCGCTGCCGACTGGCTCGACCGGCTGTAAAACAGCGGCGTCAGGTCTCTGTCGCCCGAGACGTCGAACGGGAGTTTCTCTGCAACGCTCATGTATGGACGGTCGCCCCGTGCTCGGTTGCATATTTCCCCAACATGTCGGTGTCGGTTGCCACAGGAGCCGTTTCCGGGGGCAACCGTCCCGGCTCGTTTCGGCTGGCGCGACGTTCCGTGGTGCTTATACGAGCGCCGGGCGACGTTCCACACGATGACCGTCCTGTCAACAGCGGACGAGAGTAAAGTCCTGATGGATGTCGAGGGTGAAGAGATCGGGGTCGTCACCGAGGTCGACGCCGACGCACAGATCGCGTACGTCGAACCCGACCCCGGGATCGGCGAGGCCGTTATCCAGGGGCTCGGCTTCGGCAGCGCCGACGAGGACGACATCGAGGTGCCCGCCGACAGCGTCGCGACCGTGACCGACACGGAACTCCGCGTCGACATCGACCTGTAGCCGGGGTCCCCCTGTCCGATTTTCGACGGCGCCACGACCGAGTGGCTGGACGTGATCGGGCTGACACAGTCGGCGTCCCGCTGATCTACCTCCGGCGGGTGATCGACCGGGTGTCCGGCCCGATGCGCAACCAGTACCAATGGTTCCCGGTCACGACAGCAGCACTCATGGCGATCACCGGAACGTAGCCGTCGATCCCGGCCTCCGGAACACCTGCCGCAGGTTCGCCCCGGCCTCGCACTCGATCTCCCGGCCCTCGTAGGTGACTGTCGGCATTACCCGGTGTAGCGTCTCTGGGCAGTAATCAGACGAGGCCCTTGCCCTGGAGTTCGCGGGCGATGATGTTCTTCTGGATCTCGGTGGTGCCCTCGTAGATCTGGGTGATCTTCGCGTCGCGGTAGAGCCGCTCGACGTCGAAGTCGTCGACGTAGCCGGCGCCGCCGTGGATCTGGGTGTCGTCACACCAGGCCGATTTGTAGGTCAGCAGGCGGGCGGCCTCGATCTTGGTGAACATGTCCGAGAGCTTGTGCTGGATCGCCTGGAACTCGCCGATCGGCTGGCCGAACTGCTCGCGCTCCTCGGCGTATTCGAGGGCGCGCTCGGCGGCGCCGCGGGCGATGCCGACGCCCTGGGCGGCGACGGCGGTCCGCGTCTCGTCGAAGAACTGCATCTGCTGGAGGAAGCCTGCGCCGCGGTGACCCACGAGGTTCTCCTCGGGCACGCGCACGTCGTCGAGGATCAACTCGGCGGTGTCGGAAGCGCGGATGCCCAGCTTCCCGGTGATCTTCTCGGCGGTGAACCCGTCGCGGTCAGTCTCGACGATGATCTGGGAAAAGCCGTTGTACCGCCCCTCGGCGTCGGGGTCGGTCTCGCACAGCATCACCACGTAGTCCGCGACCGTGCCGTTGGTGATCCACATCTTGTTGCCGTTGATCACCCACTCGTCGCCGTCCTGGTTCGCCTCCGGCGAATCACGGCCCGGTGAGCTCTGCTCGGCGGTGTCCTTCTCCGCGCGGGTCGAAATCGAGGAGACGTCCGACCCGGCGTGGGGTTCGCTGATCGCTGCCCCGGTGATCGCCTCGCCCCGGGCGACGGGTTCGAGGAACTCCTCTTTTTGCTCCTCGCTGCCGTGGCCGACGATCGCCTCCGTCCCGAACGACGTCGAGAGCACCGACAGCCCGATCCCGGGGTCGGCGGCGAACAGCTCCTCGGTGATGATCATCATGTCCAGCGTCGAGTAGCCGGCGCCGCCGTACTCGATGGGGATCGCGGCCCCGGTCAGCCCCATCTCCGCGGCCTTGTCGACGACCTCGTGAGGGTACTTTTCCTCGCGGTCGTACTCGCTTGCGACCGGCTTGATCTCGTTCTCGGCGAACTTCCGCACCTCGTCTCTGATCTGTTTCTGTTCCGCTGAGAGCCCAAACTCCATGTGTGGGTCCAACGCGGGAACGCTGATAACCGTTTTCGCACGACTGGAACGTTTACGATAGTTTCCGGGCGCAAAAAAGACAACGTTGAAATCTCGCGCGGGTGTGGTCCCAGACGAATCATGGAACTCGATGACATCGAACGGATCACTGTTCTCGGCGCTGGAACGATGGGCCACGGGATCGCCGAAGTGGCCGCGCTGGCCGGCTACGAGGTGAATCTACGGGACATCAACGAGGAGCTGGTGTCGGACGGCTACGAACAGATCGAGTGGAGTCTCGACAAGCTCGCCGAAAAGGACCGGATCAGCGAGGAGGCGCGCGACGCGGCAAAGGAGAACGTCACGCCGCTGGTCGACCTCGAAACTGCCGTCGAGGACGCAGACGTCGTCATCGAGGCGATCGTCGAGGAGATGTCCATCAAGCAGGAGGTCTACGAGGAACTCGACGAGTACGCACCCGACCGGACCATCTTCGCCTCCAACACCTCCAGCCTCTCGATCACCGACCTCTCGGAGGTGACCGACCGCGCGGAGCAGTTCTGCGGGATGCATTTTTTCAACCCGCCGGTCCGGATGGAGCTGGTCGAGGTCATCAGCGGTGCCCACACGAGCGAGGAGACGATGGACGTCATCGTCGACCTCGCCGAGTCGATGGACAAGACGCCGGTCCGCGTCCGCAAGGACCGCCCGGGCTTCATCGTCAACCGGATCCTCGTCCCGCTGATGAACGAGGCCTGCTGGATCGTCGAGGAGGACGTCGCCTCCATCGCGGAAGTCGACTCCACCACCAAGTACGGGATGGGCCTGCCGATGGGCTCGTTCGAACTCGGCGACCAGGTCGGCAACGACGTCTCATTGCACGTCCTGGAGTACATGCACGACGTGCTCGGCGCGGCCTACGAGCCCTGCCCGCTGCTCGAACGCAAGGTCGACAACGAGGAACTCGGCAAGAAGACCGGGAAGGGCTTTTACGACTACGAGGACGGCGGCGTCGACATCCCGACCGACGCCATCCGCGAGGATGTCACCGAGCGCCTGCACGCTGTCCTCGCCAACGAGACGGGCAAGCTGCTCGCGGAGGACGTCGCCCCCATCGAGGACATCGACGAGGCCGTCACACTCGGCGCGGCGTTCCCGAAGGGCCCGGGCAAGCTCTGTGACGAGGCCGGGCTGGACTCGATCGTTGCGACGCTCGAAGAACTCCAGGAAGAGGTCGACGAAGACCGCTACGCCGTCTCCGACGGCCTGCGCGAGGCCGCCGACGCGGGCGGCTTCTACGGTGGCGACGAGGGCGAGGAGACCGTCGAGTTCGACACGGTCCGCGTCGAGTACCCGACCGAGATGGTCGGCCACATCGTGCTCGACCGGCCCCAGCAGATGAACACCGTCAACCCGGAGATGCTCGAGGAGTTCTCGCAGGCGGTCGACCTGCTGGAGGACGACGACGGCGTCCGCTCGATCCTCGTCACGGGTGCGGGCGACCGCGCGTTCAGCGCCGGCGCCGACGCCATGGGGATGGCCGGCTCCGCGAACCCGATCGACGCGATCGAGCTCTCCCGGAAGGGTCAGCAGGCCTGGGGCAAGCTCGAGGCGTCCGCGATGCCGGCGGTCGTCGGTATCGACGGTTACGCGCTGGGCGGCGGGATGGAACTTGCGACCTGCGCGGACATGCGGATCGCCACCGAACGCTCGACGTTCGGCCAGCCCGAGTTCGACCTCGGCCTGCTGCCCGGCTGGGGCGGCACCCAGCGGCTCAAGCACCTGATCGGCGAGAGCCGCGCCCGCGAGATCATCTTCACCGCCGACCACTACGACGCCGAGACGATGCACGACTGGGGCTTTGTCAACCGTGTCGTCGGCAACGACGAACTCGAAGAGAAGGCGATCGACCTCGCCGACGACCTCGCCCGCGGCCCGCCGCTGGCGATGGAGTACGCGAAGAAGGCGATGCTCGCCGGCCGCGACGACACCGACGCCGGCCTCGAAGTCGAGGCCCAGGCCTTCGGCCACCTCATCCACACCGACGACGTGATGGAGGGCATCTCCAAGCTCCAGAGCGACGAGGATACGGACAATCCCCCACCGTCTTGCTGTACTATTCTACACAGGGAGGCAGACACCGATTGGGACGAAAAGGTTTTTAATATAATAGGGAAAATATTATATATGGAAAGGAGATCATTCATTGCCGGTACACTCACCGGAGTGACATCGGCGGTTGCAGGATGTCTGGATAATGTGGTTTCTTCCTCTGGACGTAAAAGATGGCTCTTTGAAGTCGGCGAAGATCCGACTTCACGACCGGTTATTGGTGGAGAGGAACTTTTTGTTGCGAGCTACAGTGGTTCCCTGTACGCACTAAATAAATCTACAGGGAATGAGAAGTGGGAATTTTCAGCAGAAAAACCAGTGTCGGGCAATCCAGTTGTTACCTCAGAAACGGTTTTCTGTACGAGTTGGGATCATCATATCTACGCGATTTCGAGAGCGTCGCAGCAATTGGACTGGAAGTTTAAAACAGGCGGATATATCTCTTCAGGACCGACAGTGCAGGAAGAAATCCTCTACGCTGGAAGCGGAGATAGACACGTTTACGCACTCGATGTTTCAACGGGAGAGCCAGTCTGGACCTACGAAACAGGTGATGATGTCGTGTCGACGCCAACTGTTGCCGAAGACACAGTATACGTTGGAAGTACCGACGGTCGACTGTATGCGCTTGACTCCGCCACCGGCGAAAAGATCTGGCAGTTCGAGACCGAAGACAGTATTCTCTCGATACCCACTGTCAGCGACGGTACCGTGTACGTCGGGAGCTACGACGGTTACCTGTACGCGCTTTCGCTCGATGGTGAACTGCGCTGGAAATACGAGACTGGGAGTAAGATCCAGTCCTCGCCCGTGATCCACGGGGGGGCGGTGTACGTCGGTACCCACTCCGGAAACGTCTATGCGCTAAATGCCGACACAGGGGGGAAATCGTGGGTCTACGAGACGGATGGAACGATCTTCCGGTCAGCCCCTCGGATTGTGAACTCGACGCTGTACGTCGGGGTCGGTGGGTTGCATGATGACGATGGTATACACGCAGTGTCTGTCGAGGGCGGTGGGCATCAGTGGCAGTTTGCGACCGACACTGGGGTGTTCCACAGCCCGACAGTCAGGGACGACGTGCTGTATTTTGGAACCGATCAGGATCCCGAACAGCTCGGGAAGGTCTACGCAATCGAACTGTGATCTTTTTCGCAGAGAGACCTGGGAGCGCACCCCGAACGGATGGATTCAAGTCCAGCGGGACGGTACCGGGGGGTATGAACGAAGGAGACAGGGTTCGCGTCGAGCGCGACGGGGTGGCCCACGAGGGCGTACTCATGCCCTCCTCGACGCGGGAGCAGCTGGTCGTGAAACTCGAGAGCGGGTACAACGTCGGCGTCGACCGCGGGGACGCGGCCGTCGAGGTGCTCGAATCCGACGTCTACGACGTCGAGGGCGCACAGACCGAGGAGTCAGTCTCCTCGATCGAATTCGACGAGGACCTCCCGACCGTCTCGCTGATCTCGACCGGCGGCACCATCGCCTCGACCGTCGACTACCGCACCGGCGCCGTCACCGCGCAGTTCGACGCAGAGGACGTGCTGCGGGCGGTGCCCGAACTCGCCGGCATGGCGAACTACCGCGGGCGGGTGGTCGCGAACATCCTCTCGGAGAACATGGACCCGTCGGTCTGGCGGGACCTCGCCGACGCAATCTACGAGGAGATCGAGGCCGGCGCCGACGGCATCGTCGTCATGCACGGCACGGACACGATGCAGTTCACCGCCAGCGCCATCGCGTTCATGCTCGATACGCCGGTCCCCATCGTCTTCACCGGCAGCCAGCGCTCCGCCGACCGGCCGTCCTCGGACAACGTGATGAACGCCGTCTGTTCGGTCGAGGCCGCCACGGGCGACTGCGCGGAGGTGCTGGTCTGTATGCACGCCGACGAGTCCGACGACCGGTGTGCGCTCCACCGCGGGACGCCCGTCCGCAAGAACCACACCTCCCGCCGGGACGCCTTCGAGACCGTCGGCCACAAACCCCTCGGCGAGGTCGACTACCAGGCCGGCGGCGAGGGCGAGCACGACCTCAGTTTCCGCCGGCCCTACACCGAGCGCGGCGGCGTCGACCTCGACATCGCGCCCGACCTCGAAACCGACGTCGAACTGCTGAAGTTCACGCCCGGCACCGACCCCGCGCTGCTCAACGTTGCGGGCGACAGCGATGGTCTCGTCCTCGAAGGAACGGGCCTCGGGCACGTCCACACGGACTGGATCCCGGAAATCGAGACATTGGTCGATTCGGGCACGACGGTGGTGATGACCAGCCAGTGCATCGAGGGGCGGATCTGCGACCGCGTGTACGACACCGGCCGGGACCTGCTGGACGCTGGCGTCGTCGAGGGCGAGGACATGCTGCCCGGCACTGCGAAGGTCAAACTCATGTGGGCGCTGGCGAACACCGAATCGGTCGCCGAGACGATGCGGCGCCCGCTGGCCGGCGAGATCACCGAGCGCTCCACGCGAACTGGGGGAGGGCATCGAGATCAGGCCCGCGAGGCAGGACGACCACGACGCCGTGGCGGCGTTCACCCGCGACACCTGGGACGGCGGCGACTACATCCCAGATGTCTACCCCGACTGGATCGAGGGGGAGGGCAAGCGGACGCTCGTCGCGGACGCCGGCGACGCCATCGCGGGCCTCGGGCAGATCGTGCTGCTCTCCGGGCACGAAGCCTGGGGGCAGGGGCTGCGGGTCAACCCCGAATTCCGCGGGAAGGGCGTGAGCCGCGAGATCACCTACAGCCTGTTCGACTGGGCGCGCGAGCGGGGCGCGGCCGTCGCCCGGAACATGGTCTTCTCGTGGAACCAGGCCGGCCTGGGGCAGTCCCGCGCGACGGGGTACGAGCCGGTGACGGAGTTCCGCTGGCTCCATCCCGATCCCGATTCGGACCCTGACACCGGCATGCCCGACAACGTCGTCGCCGATCCGAACGCCGCGTGGTCGTTCTGGAGTCACAGCGACGCCCGCGACCACCTGGCGGGGCTTACCCTCTCGCTCGAGGAGTCCTGGGCCGTCCAGGAGCTGACCCGCGAGATGCTCGCCCGGGCCGCCGACGAAACTGCGCTGCTGGCGGTGACCGACCGCCGCGGCACCCGCGCGATGGCCTACCGGACCCGGACCTGGGAGGGCGAGGAGGACGGCGAGGAGAAGACGTACGCCGAGTACGGCGTCGGCGCGTGGGACGACCTGGACGCCGCCCGGACGCTGATCGACGCGGTCGCAGCCGACGCGGCGGACCTCGGCGCCGACGAGACGCGCGTGCTGATCCCGGAGACTGCCCGCGCTGTTTCCGATGGTGCGTACCTCCGCGCGAACATTTCCGAGGAGCCCGACTTCGTCCTCGCGGCGGATCTGACCGGCGAGTACCGGTCGTTCGGCGACTCGGACTGATAGCAACATCTCCAAGAGAACGACCCAATATCGAATCAACCAGAACTAGCCGCCGGTGACGGGCGGAAACAGCGCCAGCTCATCCACGTCCGAAAGCTCGGTTTCCCAGCCGTCGGCGGCGTGGAACGGGTCCTCGCCGTCACAGAGCAGGCGGATGTGCTCCTGGAGCGAGCCGTCCTCCGCGAGCACCTGCGACTCCAGGTCGGGGTGTTCGGCGAGCAACGAGTCCAGTGCGTCCCGGAGCGTCGGCTCCGATCCCTTGACGGGTGCCTCGACCTCGTTGTCGCCCGCCGTCTCGGCGAGCGTCGCGAACAGTTGCCACTGCATGTTCGACCGGTGGAGCGGGAACGCAATGAGTGTTACCGTCCTGTGCGCTCGGCGTGTGTTCACTATGAGGCGCTCGCCCGTCAGTAGCCCTGGCCGTAGCTACCGCCGCCGCGCCGGTTGCGCCCGAGGATGAAATACAGCACGAGGCCGAGCAGCGGGGCGAGGAAGACGACGACTGCCCACAGAAACGCCGGGTGTTCACTGTTCTTCTCAGCGTCCGTGTACACCCAGAACACCATGTACAGGAACAGCGCGAAGAATACGAGACCGAGCAGTCCGACTGCGCCCGCCTGGAGGGGTATCGTTGGGACCATACGTTCCCCTCTGAAGCCCTATTAAAAGTACCTTGTGCCCTGGTTCTATCGAGACACGACGGACGGGACAAGCGTACCGGACCCACAGTCGACAACTGTCAGCGCGGCGGGCGCCGCCGTGAGGGTGATTTCCGCGACCCACTGCCCGGCGGCCGGCTGTAGGTCCTGTTCCGGCCGACGAGGAAGTACAGCACCAGCCCGAGCAACGGAGCGAGAAACACGACGACTGCCCACAGGAATGCGGGATGCTCACTGTTCTGCTTGGCGTCCGAGTACACCCAGAACACCAGCAGCAGTGAGACGACGAACAGCAGCAGCATTATCGAGGCCACACCAGCCGCTTGAAGCGGGATTGTGGACTGCATACGTCGCTCTTCGCAGTGACAGTAAAAGGACCTTCTGTCCCGTCTCTCGCCGGAAACAGGCTCATACTGGTGGCTGTATACGAAGTTATATATTATTATGATGTCTACTCATACCATGGACACGCCGCGAGATGGGGGTGCGTGGCGTGGTTAGCGCCCCGACGCGTCGAACGTTCTTGCGGGCGGTCGCAGGGGCCGCCATCGCGTCAGTGCCGGCTGCGGACGGTGTCGACCGGGCTCGCGCGACCAGCGACGGTGATGGCCAGCAACCCCACGAAACGGACAGCCCGGGAGCAACGGACACGGGCAACCTCGCACAGGCGGGCTTCGAGGTCCAGATCGCCGGTACGAACACGCCCGAGGCCGGCGAGGAACTCGTCGTGACCGTCGAGGTCTCCAACACTTACGGCTACGAGACGACCCAGACAGTCTCTGTCGAGGGACTCGGGACGGCATCGACGACGCTCACCCTCGAGGAGGGGGCTTCCACCACCGAGAGGTTCTCGTTGGCAACCACCGTCGAGGACGCCGGTCAGCACACCATCACCGCCACCACCGGTGACGACACAGACACCGCGACGGTTACTGTCGTCGAGCCAGCAGGTGACGGGGGTGGAGGTCTCAGCAGAGAACTCCTCGCGTTCGGTGGCCTGGGTGGACTCCTGGCACTGTTCGGTGCGTACACCGTCCTGCGGTGGACCAGGGGAGATGGCTCCTCAGACGAAGGGGAGACGCCTACCGACCCCGCCGCATCGGGAAGCGACGGAGGTGCGGGCGACCGCCGGTCGGATGAGACCGACACGTCGGATGGGCGGGGGACAGCCTCCCGCGGCAGTGGAGCCGAGAGGGACCGGGCGAGTACCGCACAGTCAGGCGCCGACGGCGATGTCAGTGGCCAGGTCACACAGGCCGACACGCGTCCCGGGACTGATCCCGGACGGACCGGGGGGGTGCCAACCGAGGTTCCGGCGCCACCGGAACTCTCACTCTCCTACGATGACATCACGAAGCAGAGCCGGATCGGTAGCGGCGGACAGGCGGACGTCTACCGCGCGGAGGTGTGGGACAAGCTCGACGATCACGACCACGTCGTCACCGTCGTCGATTACGGCACAGACCCCCGCCCGTGGATCGTCATGGAGTACATGGACGCGGGACACGCCGGCGACTGTGCAGGGGAGCTTCCGCTCGATCAGGCGCTCTGGACCGCCATCGCCACAACCAGAGCCGTCCGGCACGCCCCCCGCCGGGGCGTCGCTCACCTGGACCTCAAGCCACAGAACATCCTTTTCCTGTCGGTCGAGGGGGCCTGGGACGTGCCGAAAGTCGCCGACTGGGGACTCTCGAAACAGCTCCTCCAGTACTCCAAGAGCGTCGAGGGGATGTCGCCCCACTACGCCGCACCCGAACAGTTCGACGGGGGATACGGGACCGCCGACGACATCACGGACGTCTACCAGCTCGGTGCGGTGTTGTACGTCCTGTTCACGGGTCGCCTCCCGTTCCAGGGGGACCCGGCGCAGGTCATGCGCCAGGTGCTCAACGAACAGCCCCCGCCGCCGAGTGAGGTTGCGGACGTTCCGCCGGCACTCGACGACGTCCTCCTGTCTGCCATGAGCATCGAAAAGGGGGACCGCTACGAGTCGGTGCTATACCTCCGTGACGAACTACAGACGCTCCGGGACCGGCTGTGAACCCGCGCTGCCTGGAAGCGCCTCCCGAGAGAGGCCGCGGTTCCGCGCGAGCAGCCGTTCGTATGATCGTCGTTTCTCGTGGTCTGATACGAACGCAGGGGAGAGGTAGCTATCTAGTGAGGCTTCGGCAAGTGCTGCAGATTCCCCGACGGTAACACGGTAGTCAACAGTCGTCTAGATGCCTACCGGACGGCTACTGGATCGATTCGATCCGCTTGCTCACGTACGGACCGTCCTGTTTGTACCCCAGCTTCTCGCGGTAGTACTCCCGGACACCGATGCCGCTCAGTACCGCCAGCTTCGGGTAGCCCGCGTCGGCGGCGAG
>PXSF01000062.1 GCA_003022845.1 Halobacteriales archaeon SW_10_66_29
AGCAAGCGGCCGTCGCGCTCACCGACGAGTACGCCAGCGAACTACAGCAGTATCTCGAAAAGCAGGGCCGCTGGACCGCCATCTGCGGGAGCGCCGCCGACAGCAGCGACTAACCCGCCCGGAACAGCGTCAGCCCCTGGCCTCGTAGATGTTGATCAGCTCGTTGATGATCTCCTCGTAGGACTCGTCCTCGACTTTGATACTGATTGTTGGCATATAACCAGTCGGGATCAGCGAGTCGCGGCTGGGGTCGGCGCTTCCCGTGGCCGGACGGCGACTCGGGCGTCGTCGGTCGGTCCCGGAACCAAACTCTCTTTTATCGACCACCCTACGTGTGAGCAAATGGTAGGCCTCCTGACGTGGGTTCTCGTCGGGATCACCCTCTATACGGTAATCGCGGTCGGACTGCAGACTCGCGGCTACCTGCCGGAGTACGCCAAGGTCTCCGGGCCGCTGTTGACGATCCACACACAGCGGGGCCGGCAGTTCCTCGACTGGCTTGCCCAGCCCAAGCGGTTCTGGCGGGCGTGGGGCAACGTCGGCGTCGGGATCACGGTCATCGTGATGGTGCTCAGCGGATTTATCGTCGTGACGTCGGTGTTCGCGATCGTCGCACAGCCGGAAGGCGCGGCGATCCAGAACCCCCAGAACGTGCTGGTGATCCCCGGCGTCAACGACTTCCTGCCGCTGTCGGCCGCCCCGGAGATCATCTTCGGGCTGCTGGTCGGTCTCGTCGTGCACGAAGGGGGCCACGGCCTGCTCTGTCGGGTCGAGAACATCGATATCGACTCGATGGGCGTGGCGCTGTTCGCGCTGATCCCGATCGGCGCGTTCGTCGAACCGGACGCCGACAACCAGCGCGAGGCCGACCGCGGCGCCCAGACGCGGATGTTCGCGGCCGGCATCACCAACAACTTCGCCATCACGGCGATCGCCCTCCTGCTGTTGGTCGGCCCCATCGCCGCCTCCGTCGCGGTCGTGCCCGGCGCACCGGTCGGCGACACGCTGCCGGGCTCCGGTGCGGAGGCGGCCGGCCTTGGCCACGGCGACGTGATCACGGCGATCGACGGCCAACCTGTCGAGAACGAGTCACACCTCGAGGACGTCGTCGACGAGGTAGACGACGCGACGGTCGAGGTATCGCTGCGCGACGGCGACCCGGTCACCGTCGAGCGGCGGCTGCTCGTCTTCGGCGCCGTACCAGGGGTCGCCGACGACGTCGTCGGACAGGATCCGCTGACGCGCATCACGGCAGTGGACGGCACCGCGGTGAACACCGAGGCAGCGTTCGACGCCGCGGTCGCCGACGACTCGACCGCGACGCTGGAGACCGACCGCGGGAACGTCACGATCCCGGTCGGCGCGTTCGTCGCCCAGGTCAACGAGAACGGTCCGCTCGCTGACGCGGGTGCGCCGACCGACGGAACCGCGGTCGTGATCACGAAGGTGGGCGACCAGCGGGTGACCAACGCCTCGACGCTCCGGCCGGCGCTCGACCGGCACGAGCCAGGCGACACCGTCACCGTCGAAACGTACGTCCGCGGCCACCAGTCGGTGCTCGACGTCCGCCTCGGCGAGGACGACGACGGGCGGCCGATCCTCGGCGTCGGCGTCCAGGATGGCTACAGCGGCCTCATCCTCGACGACTTCGGCGTCGACACCTACCCGGCGAACCAGTTCCTCGGGATGCTGACCGGACAGGCGATCCCTGACGACGCGGGCGTCGCGACGGGCGTGCTGTTCTATCTGGTCCAGTTGCTCGTGCTCCCGTTCGCGGCGCTGGTCGGGCCGGACCTGAACTACAACTTCGCGGGGTTTACCGCCGACGTCACCGGCTTTTTCGTGGTCGAGGGGCCGCTGGCGTTCATGGGCGGCGCGCTGTTGCTGGGGGCGAACCTGCTGTTCTGGACCGCGTGGATCAACTTCAACCTCGCGCTGTTCAACTGCATTCCCGCGTTCCCGCTGGACGGCGGGCACATCATGCGCACGAGCGTCGAGTCGGTCGCCTCGCGGCTGTCGCTCCCCTACGGCCGGCAGGTCGTGACCGCCATCACGCTCAGCATCACGGTGGCGATGATCGGCGCGCTGCTGGTGATGATCTTCGGGCCGATGCTGTTAGCGTAGGGGCACCAGACCGCCCTCTCGCTAAGAGAAAGATTCCTTACGGCTCCATCCCAACGGGCGAGTATGCCAGACCGACGCGATCCGCCACCGACCGACGAGGGGTGGTACGCGCTGCACGACTTCCGGACAATCGACTGGGACGCCTGGCGGGACGCACCCGAGCGGCGGCGCCAGCGTGCGCTCGGGGAGGTGGGCGACCACCTCGAAGCACGTCTCGCCGTCGAAGACGCCGACGAGGGCGAATCGGCGCTGTACTCCGTGCTCGGCCACAAGGCCGACCTGCTGTTGGTCCACCTGCGGCCCTCCAGCGCCGACATCGGCGCGCTCGAACGGCAGTTCGAGAGAACCGAGTTCGCCGCCTTCACCGAGCGCGAGATGTCGTTCGTCTCCGTCACGGAGGCGTCGGGGTATTCCGAGCGCGCACGCGACTATTTCGAGGGTGACCTCGACGAGAACTCCGGGCTGGCGAACTACATCCAGACGCGGCTGAAGCCGACGATTCCCGACGCCACGCACGTCTGTTTCTACCCGATGACCAAGCGCCGCGGCGAGGAGCACAACTGGTACGACCTGCCGTTCGAGGAGCGCGCCGAGCAGATGGACGCCCACGGCGACATCGGCCGGGACTACGGCGGGAAGGTCGTCCAGATGATCACCGGCGCCATCGCGCTCGACGACTGGGAGTGGGGCGTCACCCTCTGGGGCGAGGACCTCCTCGACATGAAGGACCTGCTGTACGAGATGCGGTTCGACCCCTCGACCTCCCGCTACGCCGAGTTCGGCCAGTTCTACGTCGGCCGGCGGTTCCCGCCCGCCGACCTCCCGGCGCTGCTCGCCGGCCACGAGGTGCCTGCTGACGGCGCGGGCGACCACGGCGTCCCGACCGACACGCCCGTCCACCCCGCCGACGCGACCGCTGGACAGGATGCCGGGGCTGAACCTGCCGGGGGGCACGGTCACGACAGGGAAGCGAGTGCCAGCGAAACGGCTCACGCCGGCGAGGCAAGTGGCAGCGAGACAGATGACGCCACCGAGGCGAGTAGCGACGAAGGTGGTGATGCAGCCAGCGATTCGGGGGGCCATCCCGGCAGCGGCGGCGGCCGTCCCGACAGCGGAGGTGGCCGTCCCGACAGCGGAGATGGCCCGCCGAGCGGCGACAGTGCGGACGTCGAGAGCAGGGAGACCGACGACCTGGTGAGCCTGCTGGCGACGCTGGGGCTCCACACCGGCGAGGAGTTCGACGCCGGGGACTACGGCCTGGTGCTGTACTCGGACGCGGACGCCCAGGAACTCCAGGCCGAAGTCGACAACCTCCGGGAGAACTTCGACCACTACGACACCCACGGCGGGACGACCGTCCGGGCACAGAGCGGCCGCTCGGCAGTCGTCAGCGTCTGGGAGAACGAGCGGGCCGCCGATACCGCACTGGGATTCCTGACGGATCTGCCGGGCGTCAGCGAGAGCATCCGGGGACCGCTGGGTGACGCCGACGCAGCGACCGAGGCACACAGTGAGAACGACACCGATGCGAACCACGAATCCGGGAGTCCTGCCCGGGGCAGCAGCGCCGACGAGGCGTCGATCAGGCAGGCGCTCGCGGACCTCGACGTGTACGCAGGCCAACCCCACGGGGAAGACGTCTACGCCCTCGTGCTGTACTCCCAGGCCGACCTCGACAGCCTGGAGACGGAAGTGGCGGACCTCGCCGAGGGGTTCGACCGCTACGACACCCACGAGTGGACGTCCGTCTACGACGACCCCGAGAGCGACACGGCGGCGGTCGTCAGCCTCTGGGAGACCGCCGACGCGGCCGACACGGCCAGCGGCTACCTGGAGAACCTGC
>PXSF01000063.1:0-3955 GCA_003022845.1 Halobacteriales archaeon SW_10_66_29
GACCCGTGAGAGCCCCGGAGGGTCGAGCAGCGGGGGCTTTCAGCGTGACAGTCGCAACGGTAATCCCCAACCGACAGCTCCTAGCGTAAGAACTGCCGGATGTGACAGCCATTTATTCGGGGAATTCTCGGTAGCAGACACAGACGAATGACTGTCGTCACGAACGGCCGCCTGGCGGCCGCAGGCATCGACGCAGTGGCGCTCAAACCCCGCGAGATGGACCTCTCCCGCGCCCACGCCCTCCCAGTCGACACGGTCACGGTCGACTACGAGGGCCGCGAGCACGTCCCATCGCCAGGGACCCTCGCCGACCTCGCCGACGCTTTCGAGTGCCGCGTCACGGTGCCAGTCCGGGCCGACGGGTTCGACCCGCTGGGCGACGACGACCTCCACGCGTCGCTGCCGGCGAGGATGGGCGAGGTGCTCGTGGCCGGCAACCCGGCGTACCTCACCGACGAGGAGCGAAAGAGAGCCGTCGCCCCCCGGCTCGGAGCAGCCGTCGAGGGGTCGACCGACCCCTGGGTCGGCACCGAAGGGGTCGAGCGCGTCGCGCTCGCCGCCGGCGGCACCCAGTTCGACCTCCTCTCGCGGACGACCCGCCGGGACGTCCGCGCGCTCCGGGCCGCGGGCTTCGAGGACGACATCGCCGTCTACGCCCCGACGGTGCTCGCCGACGATCCCGACACCATCCTCGACGCCGTCGGCGCCTACGCCGGCCGGCGGGGGCCGGTCCGCGCCGCGCTCCCCGACGACGCGCCGACCGACAGCAGCGCGACCGGCGACACCCGCGAGACGCTCCTGGCTGCCTGCCGGGACTACGCGCTCGTCGGCGACCCCGGCGAGGTCGCGGCGCAGATCGAGGCCCTCGAAGCGGTCGGCGTCGACCACGTCGTCGCCTACCCGGCGCGCGGACTCGACGCCGTCCTGGCCTGATAGTGATTATTGTGACTGTGTACCGGGTCGACCGCACGCAGTCGCGCGGTCGATCCCGGAACGACTCACAATAATCACTATGATACACAACACGCGGGGGAACGTCTCCGCGCCGAGGCCCGGTATTTTATCCCCGTCGCTCCTGCGCTGGTGCATGGAGTTCGACAACGACACCGTCCTCGTGACGGGCGCAGCATCGGGAATCGGGAGAGCAACCTGCGAGCGGTTCGCCGAGGAGGGCGCGCAGGTGATGGTCACCGACGTCAACACGCCCGGCGGGGAGGAGGCCGTCGCGGCGCTGCCCGGCGACGCCGACCACGAGTTCCACGAGCTGGACGTGACCGACGCCGAGCGGTTCCACGAGGTCGTCGACGACGCCGCCGAGCGCCACGGCCTCGACGTCATCGTCAACAACGCCGGCACGGGCCACCCCTCCTCGTTCGTCGAGGACACCGACGAGTCGATGCGGGACTTCGTGCTCCGGGTGAACGTCGAGGGCGTCTGGAACGGCTGTCACGCGGCGTTGCCACACATGAAAGAGCAGGGTGGCGGCGCCATCGTCAACGTCGGCTCGCTGGCGAGCATCCGCGGGCTCCCCCGGCAGGCCGCCTACTCGCTGAGCAAGGGCGCGGTGCTGAACTTCACGCGCGCGGTGGCGGCCGAGGCTGGCCCCGACGGCGTCCGCGCGAACACCGTCTGTCCCGGGTTCACCGATACGCCGTTGCTGGAGCAGTTCCTCGCGCAGGCCGACGACGCCGAGGAAGCGCGCGCGAAACTGCGTGACGACTACCCCCTCGGGCGCCTCGGCGAACCTGAGGAGATCGCCGACTGCATCCTGTTTCTGGCCAGCGACTGGGCCTCCTGGGTGACCGGTCACGGCCTCGTCGTCGACGGCGGCTACGCGACGACCTGACGCGACGGCCGGGGTGCGACCCCGCCGAGCCGGAGCTATTCACCCGGACGTGACTCTGTGAAATGGCAAGACACCTAAACCGGTGTACTCACGTCCGGGTGTATAACTCTCAAGCATCGAGTTCAGCAGCCACATCTGCAGGCTCGAACAGATCGGGATCGAGCATCAGGTCGGCCTGACCCCGCGCGAAATCCGGGAGCGAGCCGTCCGCGTACACCACGACTTTCAGGTCGGGATGCAGGTCCTTCGCCACCGAGATCGACGTCGCCTGCTCGACCTCGGTGAGAACGTACACCCTCGCGTCGACGATCCCGGCATCCTCCAGAGCGGGCCTGTTGGCGACGTCGACACTGGTGACGTCGATCCCTTCGGCGTCGATTGCATCGGCGATTCCGTGGTCGTCGGTACCAGCGACGACGGCGATAGCATCACTCATTGTCCTGTAGACTGCGATTGCTCACGTTCACTCGTATTCGATCGTCGCGGGCGGCTTGTGCGTCACGTCGTACACTACCCGCGAAACGTTCTCGTTCTCACCGGTGATCCGCGACTGGATGCGCTGGAGCGTCTCCCAGTCGATCTCCTGGGCCCGGGCGGTCATCCCGTCGCGGGACTCGACCGACCGCACCGCGACCACCCAGCCGTGAACCCGGTTGTCCCCCTTCACACCCGTGGCCTTCCCGATCACCGCGGCCAGCGCCTGCCAGGGCTCGTACTCGACCAGTTCCGCCTCGACGACGTGGTTCGCTTCCCGCGCAACCGCAAGCTTCTCCTCGGTCACCTCGCCGAGAATCCGCACCGCCAGGCCGGGCCCCGGGAACGGCATCCGCTCGGACATGTCGAGGTCGAGTTCCCGGGCGACCTCCCGGACCTCGTCCTTGTAGAGGTCCCGCATCGGCTCGACGATCCCCTCGAAGTCGATCCGCTCGGGCAGGCCGCCGACGTTGTGGTGGGACTTGATCGTCCCCTCGCTCTCGATCCGGTCGGGGTAGATCGTCCCCTGGACGAGGTAGTCCGCACCGACATCGCGGGCGACGGTCTCGAACTCCCGGATGAACTGCTCGCCGATGACGTGGCGCTTCTCCTCGGGATCGGTGACGCCCGAAAGCTCCTCGAGGAACCGCTCGCGGGCGTCGACGATCCGCAGCGAATCCATGTAGTCGAACGTCTCCCGGACCTGCCCGGTCTCGCCCTTGCGCATCAGCCCGGTGTCGACGTAGACGGGCGTGAGCTGGTCGCCGACGGCCTCGTAGGCCAGCGCGGCGGCCGTCGAGGAGTCGACCCCACCGGAGAGCGCGATCACCGCGTTCGCGTCGCCGATCGCGTCGCCGATCTCCGTGATCTTCTCCGCGACGAACGAGTCGACGTCGACCATCAGCGCTCACCCCCCAGCGCCGTCACTGCGTCCATCAGCCCCACGAACGGCGGGCTCGCCCGCGTCGGCCGCGAGCGAAACTCGGGGTGGAACTGCGTCCCGACGAAGTAGGGGTGCTCGGACAGCTCCAGGATCTCCATCCGCCGGCCCGACGTGCCCGAAAACACCAGCCCCGCCTCTTCGAGGTCTGGGATGTACTCGGGGTTGACCTCGTAGCGGTGGCGATGGCGCTCCTCGCAGGAGGGGCCGCCGTAGAGGTCGTAGGCGAGCGTCCCGGGTTCGATCTCCGTGACGTGGGTGCCAAGCCGCATCGTCCCGCCCATGTCGTCGAGGTCCTCCTGCTCGGGCAGCAGGTCGATGACCGGGTACGGCGTCTCCTCGTCGAGTTCCGCCGAGTGGGCGCCCGCCAGATCGAGCACGTTCCTGGCGAACTCGACGACAGCCATCTGGAAGCCCAGGCAGAGCCCGAGGAACGGCAGGTCGTTCTCGCGGGCGTAGCGGATCGCCTCGATCTTCCCTTCGGTGCCACGGGAGCCAAAGCCGCCGGGGACGACGAGGCCGTCGACGTCGTCTAACGAGCCGTCGTAGCCGTCCGCGAGGTTCTCGGCGTGGACCCACTCGCGCTCGACATCGACGCGCTGTTCGAGGCCGGCGTGTTTCAGCGCCTCGTGGACCGAGATGTAGGCGTCCTCCAGCCCGTACTTGCCGACGACCGCGACGGTGACCTCGCCCTC
>PXSF01000063.1:4074-6364 GCA_003022845.1 Halobacteriales archaeon SW_10_66_29
TCGCGGGGCACGTCACAGAACAGTGCGATCTTCTCGCGCGTCTGGGCGTCCAGCGGGTCAGAACAGCGCCCGACCACGATGTCCGGCTGGAGGCCGATGCTCCGCAGCTCCTTGACGCTGTGCTGGGTGGGCTTGGTCTTCTGCTCGCCGTTCTTCGAGTAGGGAACGAGCGTCACGTGGGCAAAGAGAATGTCCTCGTCGTCCTCCTCGTGGGCGAACTGCCGGAGGGCTTCGAGGTAGGGCATCCCCTCGATGTCGCCCACCGTGCCGCCGACCTCGACGATGCAGACGTCGCTGCCTTCGGCTGACTCGCGGACGCGGCGCTTGATGTCGTCGGTGATGTGGGGGATGATCTGGACGGTCTTGCCGAGGTAGTCGCCCGCCCGTTCTTTCTCGATGACGTGGCGGTAGACCCTCCCCGTGGTCACGTTGTGATCCGAGGTCATGTCGATATCGAGGAAGCGCTCGTAGTTGCCCAGGTCGAGGTCGACCTCGCCACCGTCCTTGAGGACGTACACCTCGCCGTGCTGGAACGGGTTCATCGTCCCGGCGTCGACGTTGAGATACGGGTCGATCTTCACCGCGGTGACGTCGAACCCGGCGTTGGCGAGCAGGCGCCCGGTGCTCGCGGCCGTGATTCCCTTGCCGAGCCCGGACATCACCCCGCCCGTGACAAAAATGAACTTCCGCCCCAGACTCGGGTCGTAGTCCGTGTCGGGTTCCGTTGGCATACTGACCGTGGGCCTGGGACGACCAAAACCGTTTCGAACCACCTTTTTTTCGACGGGGGGTTTCCTCGGCCGCCTGATACTGATTGTTGTGATTATTTTCGGGACCACCTCACGTGAACGGTTGGTTCGCGGGCTGAAGCCCACGAACTGTGACTCCCCGGCGGTAACGACTCACAACAATCAGTATGAGTCGAGCCAGCGTAGCCAGAATCAGAAATACCCATTCCGAGGGGGAAAGGGACTTGAAGCCGGACAGTCTCAACAGGGAGTATGGCCGGCAAGCGCGTGGTGCGGGTGGGAGATGACACGATCGGCGAAGCCACCGACAACCGCGAGGTTCTCGCCACGGAGGTCGAGGTCGCCGACTCAGTGCTCTCGCAGGCGAGAGGGCTCATGTTCCGCTCCTCGGTCCCCGACGAGTACGCCCTGGTGATGGAAATCGGGAGCGGCGGCCTGATTTTCGGCGGCCCCTCGCGCCAGGTCGTCCACATGCTGTTCGTCCGGTTCCCCATCGACGTCGTCTGGCTGGTCGGCGAGGAGGTGACCCGCGTCGAACGGATGCACCCCTGGCGGAGCATCGGTCTGGCCAAAGCCGACCGCATCATCGAACTCCCCGCCGGCGCCGCCGACAGCGTCGCCGCTGGCGATACCGTCGTCGTCGAGGACGCCACAGAGTGAGCGGAGACTACGCGTCGGACTGCGAGCCCGATCCCGACTCCGGGAGGTACTGCTCGACCTCGGCGGGCGGGGCCGCGAGCGCGACTGTGCCCTCGAGGTGATCGTACTCGATCAGTCCCTCGCGGTCGAGCGCCGGCAAGTGGTCGTCGGTCAGGTAGTCCTGAACCGTTTCGATCGGGAGGTCGTCCGGGCCGGCGTCGCGGTGCTCGCGCTCGCGTTCCCAGACTGCGACCGCGAGCAGCTGGACGCTCGTCGTCGAGTCGTCGCGCTCCAGGAGGTGCCCCAGCACCGTCTTCTCTAGCCCCTCGAGAACTAGCTCGTCGTCGGCCGGGTCGTCACCCCCGCCGCGGTCGTCACTGTGTCGTGGCATCGGTGACACCACCGGAAAGTGTTCGATCGCTGTGCGGACACGTCGGACCCAGGGTCGCACAGCCCCCTGGCGCCCGAGACGGGTAGCGTGAATGTCGCATGTGAGTTCGTTGCTCCGGGAAACGTACTCTCGTCCTGCATCCAGCGCGGCAACGACGCCAGTGGAACCGAGGACTCAGCCCTCGTTCGAGCGGCCCTCCCGGCGGTCGTGGGGCGGACGCATAGCGGATACGAGCCCGTCTGTCCCCCCTCGTAGCCCGGGCACATAAGTATTGTTGCTATTTGATATCCTCCCCGCCCTCCCTGGTCTTGCGCCTGTTTCCAGGTAAACCGTAGATGATTATAAACTTTAAATGATATAACGGGAAGGGTATATATGCGTACGGATAACCACTTTTGAGTATGGAGCCTAGGCTCCCAGACAGTGTGGACAGGCGCACAGCTCTCAAGCTGACGGGCGTGGCGGCACTCGCTGGTCTCGCAGGCTGTTCTGGCGACGATGACGACGGTGG
>PXSF01000064.1 GCA_003022845.1 Halobacteriales archaeon SW_10_66_29
GTAGTGATCGAGGATCTGCTGCCGGTACATGTCTGAGCCGCCAATTCCCATCGTTGGGCTGAGGTATGGGCGTTCCGCCGAAAAAGCTTCCGAGTCAACTGCTCGCATGGCGAGACTCCGATACGCCGTCTCCACGTGCGAACTTCGTGGTCGGCAGATCCGCCGGTCAGTCGGTCCGGCGAGCCAGTACCGACGGCGGAGTCGATGCCCAGGGCACGGAAAGCCGATAGAGTTTAGTCAGGCGCTCGGGTACGGACTGACAGCGGGCCCGTAGCTCAGTCTGGTTAGAGCCCCCGGCTCATATGGCGGCGAGTTCGCTCTCGGTGTCTGGGACACCGGGTATGCGGTGGTTCAAATCCGCCCGGGCCCACTGCTTGTGCGACGAACGAAGGTGAGGAGCGAAGCAGTAACGCCCGGCGGTTTGAACCAGGGAGCGGAGCACCGTGGAGCGACTGCGGTTCAAATCCGCCCGGGCCCACTTTTGACGACACCGCAACCGCGAGCGAAGCGAGCGGTCCGTGTCGTCTGTGTGGGCCACGCGGATTTGAACCCAGAGGGCGAGCGAAGCGAAGTCCTCGCGGTTCACAATCCGCCCGGGCCCACTGCTTCTGCGACGAACGAAGGTGAGGAGCGAAGCAGTAAGTTCTCAGACATACTACTCCAGCTTCTGTCTCAGCTCGCGTTCGTCAACACGATATTTGAAGGTGGGCCGGCCATCGATCACTACGTACGGGACCCGGTCGCCGTATTCCGTTCGGAGTGTTTCGTTTTGATCAACGTCTACGACTGCTATTTCAACCGGCAGTTCAACCGATTCAGCGACTGATCTGATCGTTGTGATTGCGTCCTTGCATAGATGACAGTCTTCACGGGTGTAGACGATCACAGTCCGTTCAGTAGTCACGTCCATCGCTGTACACTGACTTCTTCGCCAGCGGGAATGGCGTCCCTGGATTCAGGGATTTCAACCCACCCATCGGCGAACGTCACGCCCGATAGGACGCTTGCACCGCTCTTTCTCACTGACCTGACCGCTGGGAGTTCGTTCAGTTCTCCGTCACCACCCCTCTCCAGTTCGTCATTGGAGGGCCACCCTTCAACCACGACCCGTTTGAACGACCGCTTCCCAGGTTTGCTGCTCAATGGCTCAGTAGTTTCCCCACGAATCGTCGGGTGAGGGTCGGGAGTCTCGCCCGCCCGCCAGGCAACCGCCGGCCGGAGAAACTGGACGGCGTTGACGAGACACGAGACGGGATAGCCCGGTAGCAACACCAGTGGTGTTCCGTCAACCACGCCGACCCCAACAGGATGGCCTGGCTTGATCGCCACACCGTGTACCAGGACTTCTCCAATATCCGCGACCACCTCGTCGATAAGATCTCGCTCTCCGACGGACGTGCCACCCGTCGTGGCAATGATGTCGTGGTCCGTGTCACCGCTGATGGCGTCACGGAGCGCCCCCACGTCGTCACCGACTACGTCGCCGTATGTGGCTTTGCCACCCCATCGTTCGACGAACCGATCGACGAGAAGTCCGTTGGTTTCGATGATCTCGCCTGGCCCCGGTTCGGTTCCCGGCTGAACCAGTTCCTCGCCAGTCGGGATGACACTGACACGGGGTTGTTCGACGACTTCAACACGGCGGTGACCCGTTGCGCGCAACAGTGCAACGTCTGCGGGTTGGAGTCTGTGACCTACAGTGAACAGGAGCTCGCCGGCATCGACATCCTCGCCTGCTGGTGCTACATCTTTTCCGGCTGGCGGATCGTCGTAGACGGTGACTTCGTTCTCGCGCACATCAGCCCGTTCAACTCTGACCACAGCGTCAGCGCCCGCCGGAAACGCACTTCCTGTGTGAACTCTGGCAGCTTTCATTTCACCGATAGATCCCTCGACAAGCTCCAGCCGAACCGGGGACTGCTTGCTTGCTTCAGCGATATCGCCAGCCCGAACTGCGAACCCATCCATGGCCGCCCGGTCGTAGTGTGGCACCGACCGCGCTGCTTCGACCGGCTCAGCGAGTATCCGGCCATCGCTCTCCGTGATCGGAACGGACTCGGTTCGCTCGTGAGGGGGACAGCTGTCACGGAGTTGCCTCCGCGCCTCCGCGAGCGACGTTGCGTGAGTTCCGTGTGAGTGGCCCCTAGTCGACGAGACTGGAGTCATGGCGTGTCACCGAACTGTTCGACCACAGTGATCGACTCGAGTGTAAGTAGCTCCTGCAGGTCGCGGATCGCCCGGTGTTTTTCCCGCTTCCAGGTCTCCTCTGTCGGATCGTCTACCGTGAGTTGTAGATCCTCCGAGTCGGGGGATTCAAACGAGAGCTCAACGTCTGTTGCGAGGCCGTACAGTTTTGCTACTGCACGAGCTCGCTCCAGCGGAGCGTCTATGCGCTCCTGAACTGTGAGCTCGTACTCGATCGCCATGCCGGCGAGCGGATGATTGAAGTTGATTTTCGCACTCTCGTCGTCCAATGACTCGATAAATCCGGTCCGGCCGTCGTGGGTGAGCTGCGCGCCGTGCTCGCGTCGGTCGTCGGGAATACGATCGAGATCGACGGTCGTGTGGTCCGTGGGGTCGCCCTCACCGAAGGCGTCCTCGGGCGCAACGGTGACTCGTATCTGCTCACCGACTTCGGTTTCTTTGAGTGTCGCCTCGACCGGGTCGAACAGGTGGCCTTCGCCGAGCACCACCGGCACCGGTCCGGTGGCTTCGACATCATCGATAGCTGCGTCCTCGGCGACATCCGGATCTGTCGTGTCGATGACCCGGCCGCTCTCACCGGCGCGCGCAGTGTAGGCTACACGGACGAAGTCGCCATCGTCGAACGCTGAATCCCCAGTCGTGGAAGTATCGTGCATAGGTTTACCGTCACTCCGGCGCGATGTTCCGCGCCTGGAAGCTCATCTCCTCTTTGAGTTCGGACTCACCGAGACGAACGACCTCCCCGGCCGCGAGCTTGTACGATGGGTTCGGATTCGCCGGGTCGAGGTATGCCGGAGCGATGTCGTTGGCAACCTGGCCGGGATAGAGCCAGTACGTGAACGCTGTCCCCTCCGGAACGATCTGGCCCTGCGGCGGGTCTTCAGTGACGTACGCGATGGCGGTGAAGCTGCCTTCCGTGTTCTCGCCGTACATGTTGTACACGTCGTCGTTCCGGATTTCGACGAGGTCGCCCGCTTCGACGCCGATGCGATCCGCATCAGCAGGGTTCAACTCGATGAAGTTCTGCTTGAACCGCTTGATGATCTGCGGGTCGCGCGTGTGACTGTACAGGTTCTGCCAGAGGCGGTTCACCCGCCCGTTGGTCACCCAGATCTCGTCGTTCGATGGGTCCGGTTTGAGCTCCTCGTAGACAGCTTCGACTCGGTTCCAGTCCACCTGCATGAAGATGGCGTCGCCAGTGCTTGTAAAAAAGCGGCCGCTGCCGGGCACCTTCTCCTCAGGCTGGTGGACGCGGTCCGTCCCGACGAGTTCGCCGTCCTCCAACCGTGCAGGCAACTGGATGCCCGTCGTGTCCATCTCTCTTCGAAGATCTCGTCGGCACTGCCCCAGTTCATGTCGGTCGCGCCCATCTCCTGGCCGATCATGGAGAAGATCTCCCAGTCCGGCTTGGCCTCGCCCGGGCCTTCCATGAAGCCGGAATACTGTCTGAGCCGACGTTCGCCGTTCCAGCGGTGGTAGTCCGACTCTTCGCCCCACGTCGTCGCCGGCAGGACGATGTCCGCGAACTCGGTCGTCGTCCGCGGATAGATCTCCTGGTTGGTCAGGACCATGCCGCCCTGGTCCATCCGTTCGGCCCACGCCCTGGCGATCTCCTCAGCATCCGCGGACTGCGGCTGGGGGCCGCTCGTCCGCTCACGGACTGCGTTTCTGAGTTGCTGTGTGTTGTACGAGCCACGGACCGGATCACACCCGATGACGTGCCAGTGGAGGATTTCACCGTTCCGGACGCGTTCGTCGGTATCCGGGGCGATCGTGACTTCCTCACCGTCAGAGGTGGTGAACGTTTGCGTGGAATGCTCGCCGATGGCCTCGCCGGCCGGTCCGCCCATCCAGAAGCCTTCCTGGTGGCCGCCGCCCCGGCTCAAGCCCGCGCCCGGCCGCCCCACGCTGCCGGTCAACAGCACGAGGTTCCCGAGCGCCGCGGAGTTCTCGTGGGAGAAGCCCCAGATCAACCCTTTCTCCCAGAGGAACACGGTGTTCGGGCGTTCTCCGTTCTCGTCTGGTTTTCCGATGAGTTCCGCGAACGACCGGATGTCCTCGGCCGGAATGCCCGTAATTTCGGCGGCGTTTTCCGGTTTATATCGGGGCTCGTCCAGTATTGCCTCCTGGTACTCCTCGAACGTCTGTCCGAATTCCTTCTGGTACCAGCCCTCGTCGTCGATAGTCGACCGCTCGCGCATCGTCCACTGTTCGATGAACTCGGTGTTCTCCCACCCTTGCTCGAGGATGTGGCGTGCGACCGAACTGAGCAGGACTGCGTCAGTCCCGACCTCCAACTGGAGGTGCATCCCGTCGTTGTTCTGCGAGTAGTTCGAGGTGAAGGTCTGGCGCGGGTCGATGTGCACCGGCGTCGCCCCGTCCTGTACGCCGAGTTGGATGTGTTCCTGGAAAATGATCGACTTGTTCTCGTAGAACTCTGCACCGACCATCACGACGTTGTCGGCCTTCTGCGTGTCCTCATAGTCGTAGGCAAACTGCCAGAGTCCGGCGTTTCGCATGCCCGGGTTCTCGGGAGTCAGGGCCGGCCGGTTGTGACCGCCCCAGTTCGGCGATCCGATGACATCGAAGTGGAGCTTCGTCCCGGCGTAGGTGTTTTCGACGAACTGATAGAAGTAGAGCTTCTGGCCCACACCGTTCGGCCCGTTCCGGTCCATCGCCAACTCGTTCGCCTTGGCGACAGCCTCGATCGCTGTCTCCCAGTCGACTGGCTGGAGCGTGCCGCCGATCCGGATCTGCGGGTACTTGAGTCGGTCGTCCGTATCGTTCTCCGGACTGTACAGCGTCTGCGCTATCGAGCCGCCCCGCACCGAGTGGTCCCCGCTCGACCACTGGTTGTTGACGGGGTTGTCGTCGTCAGGTTTGACGATGACGTTGTACTCTTCGCCGTTTTCCTCGATGACGGTGTGCATCTCGGTCGTGATGCCGTTGCCCCCGAGTGCTTGCGCCGGGAAATCGATACCGAAGGCATTTTCGTCGGCACTCGGACCGCCCTCCTCGCCGACCGGCCACTTGAAAACTTCGTACCCGCAGCCGACAATGCAGTATCGGCAGGCTGTTGAGTGTCTCTCCGCGCTCGTCGGTGGAATCGGAACGTCGTTATCGTGTGACATTGGTTAGTTTGATTGTGCCGCCTCGATTGGCGTGCCAGTCCGCAGGTTGTTGTGATACCCCCATACCAGGCCCTCGACGTAGGTGGCGTAGATGTCGCCTCCGTCGACCTCCAGGTCGATCTGTGGGAGATCAGACGTTGCTTGTCCCATATTGACGAGCCCGCCTTTGGAGAGGTCGAACGACGTGTAGTGACAGGGACAGGGGCCTGCACGGCTGTCTTCGGGCTCGACGCTACCACTGACGCTACAGCCGGCGTGCGTACACATCGCGTTGAACGCGACGATGTCTCCGTCCGGTCCGACCCCGTCCCAGGCCTGCTCCCCGAGGCGGGTCAGGAAATTGGACTGTTCCTGGAGCGGATATTCGAACTCGATTACGTCACCAGTGCTCAGCTCGGAAACGGACGCGATTTTGACTCGCGGATACGCATCGAGTTGTTCGACTTGCCCGCTCGGTGACTCGGGCGGATCGTCGGTCTCCGATTCTGACGGGTTGGTCTCTTCTTGCGTGTCGGTCGGTGTTGGGTCCGGCGTCTCGGTCGGTGTCTCCTCCGAGTCTGAATCAAACGCGCTGCACCCAGCTAGTACCAGGGTTGCTCCTGCGCCTGTCGTTTGCAGGAAACGGCGACGGGCTCTGTCTATGTCATCATCTGGCATGGTGAACTCTGTCCCATATGTACAAATGTGCAAGTATAAAACTTAGTGTTTTTATCTCTATTTAGTGGCACGATGACGACGCCTTTCTCGACGATCGTCTCGTACCGTTGGAGTTCCTGCTCGCGTTTCTTGCGCTCGGTGATGTCCGTGTAGACGGCGAACCCGTCGATCTCGTCGGCAACCGACACCGTGATGGTACGCAGGTTGAAGATCCGCCTTTCCTCGGCCGCGAGCCGCTGGACCTCCGGCTATTCCTGATCGCAGCGGCCTTGAATCCCGATATATATCAGCACGGTGATATGACGTTCCCAGACGTTTCACTCCGTCATTACGTTCCGTGATCCCAGGAGTCCATATACTCCGCCTGCGCGTCAGTGAGCTCGTCGAAGGCGACGCCCTCGGCTTCGAGCTTGATCTCGGCCACCTCGCGGTCGAGTTCGTCGGGGAGGTCGTGGACGCCCGGATCGTAGGCCTCGCCGTTCTCGACGAGCTCGCGGGCACCGACCGCCTGGACGCCGAAGCTCTGGTCCATCACCTCGACGGGGTGGCCCATCGAGATGGGCGACGCGAGGTTGACCAGCCGGCCCTGGGCAAGCACGTTCAGACGCCGGCCGTCGGCCAGTTCGTACGCCTGCACGCCGTCGCGGGCCTCGTAGGTGTCGACCGCGAGATCCGAGAGCGCGTCGAGGTCGATCTCGACGTCGAAGTGGCCGGCGTTGGCCAGCAGCACGCCGTCGTCCATCGCCTCGAAGTGCTCCCCGCGGATCACGTCGCGGTTGCCGGTGGTCGTGATGAACACGTCGCCCTCCGCCGCGGCCTCGGCCATCGGCTTGACATCGTACCCCTCCATGTGCGCCTCCAGCGCCCGGCGGGGCTCGACCTCGGTGACGATCACGTCGGCGTTCTGCCCGCTGGCCTTCCGGGCGACGCCCTTCCCGCAGTGGCCGAAGCCGGCGACGACGACCGTCTTGCCGGCCCACGAGAGGTTCGTCGTCATTGCGATGTTCGAAAGCGAGGACTCGCCGGTGCCGTGGATGTTGTCGAACAGCCGCTTCATCGGCGTGTCGTTGACCGCGAACATCGGGTACTCCAGGGCGCCGTCGTCGGCCATCGCCCGGAGGCGGTGGACGCCGGTCGTCGTCTCCTCGCAGCCGCCGATGATGCCGTCGATCAGTTCGGGGTACTCCTCGTGGATCGCGAACACGAGGTCGCCGCCATCGTCGATGGTGATCGTCGGTTCGTGGGCGATGACCGCCTCGATCGCCTCGTAGTACTCGTCGTCGTCGATGTCGTGTTTGCCGTAGGAGGTGACCCCGTCGATCGCGTCCAGCGCGACGCTGACGTCGTCGTGGGTCGACAGCGGGTTGCAGCCGGTGATCGCGACCTCCGCGCCGCCGATCGCCAGCAGTTCGGTGAGGATCGCGGTCTTCGCCTCGACGTGCATCGCCATCCCGATCCGCTCGCC
>PXSF01000065.1 GCA_003022845.1 Halobacteriales archaeon SW_10_66_29
ATCGTCGTCACTGGTGAAGACCACCCAGTCGTATCTTGCCGCGTATGCCACGATGTCGTCGTCACTTGTGTCCGGTGACAGTTCCTCGGCGACGGTTGACACGACGAACTCGTCGTGGTTCTCGAACGCCTGCACGTATTTGCCGGCGACGTTCTGGTCGCAGAGAAGGCGCATCAGTCGTCGGCGCGGCTCTGTCGCTCGATCCGTCGACAGCCCGCTTCGTGCTGCGCCCGCAGTGTTTCGACGAGTTCCGGATGATCGTCGTAGTAATCGAGGGCTGCCTCTGCTTCCTCCATTTCGAGGTCGAATTCCCGAGTCACGTCCGCCAGCGACCAGCCCTGTTGACGGACGAGTTCGCCGACCTGAAAGATGCCGATCCGCGTTCCCTCGATGCGGGGCTTGCCGTGGAGGACGTCCGGCGTCTTGACGATTCGGACTGTCGTACTCATCAGTTGGTAGTTGCGCGAGATGCTGTTTAAGGGTTCGGACCAGCGGTCAGTTCAGGGGACACACGTACCGCGACGAATGGGAAAATCTACGAGATCTATCAGAAAACCCGTGAAACATGCAGAGCATGGATTCAGCACGCGATGGTATTTTCACCCGTAGCAGCGGACAAGGGGCAAAGCATGCGTATTGACCGATAGGTTCAAGCGCGTTCGTAAGGAATTCTTACACAGGGTTACAACATGGCATCTAACGAACCGGAGGTGACCACAGTCACCTCAAAGGGGCAAATCACGATACCGAGCAGCCTCCGAGAGCAGTTTGGGCTGGAACAGGGGACGAAGCTCATGGTTGTGCCGACAGAGTATGGACTCGTGTTGAAGAAAGTTGACCTCCCCTCAGTCGAAGAGTTTCAACAGCGGGTAGAAGAACGTGCGAAAGCAGTTGATGTCTCTCCTGATGAGGTGTCCAAGCTCGTCCACGAGGCACGGGGCGATGATGAATGAGGGCAGTCCTCGACACGAACGTTCTCATTTCGGGCGTCATTGCGACCGGCGTCCCGCACGAGCTGCTCGTCAAGGGATTCAACCACGAGTACCAAATCGTCGTCTCTGTGGAGACACTCGCTGAATTCCGTAACACACTTTTGAAGTATCCAGAGCGGTTCCATATGGACGAAACGGAGATTCAGGAGGAGGTCGAAACAATCCGCTATTTTGCCGAATTCGTTGCCCCACAAGAAGACATCACAGCTGTTGAAGATGACCCCGACGACGACAAATTCCTCGAAGCAGCAGTGGCTGGCGATGTCGATTACCTCGTCTCTGGTGATGGACATTTACTTTCGCTGGACTCGTTCCGTGGCATCGAGATCGTCGAACCGAGAACATTCTATGACCGACTCGATGAGCAATAACCCTCTGTAGTGGACGATTTTTTCGACTGCTGTGTAGCAGATTGTCGTACAAGACTCGCGCCTTCCATCTTGCATGCCAGGAGAAATATCTTTTTTCATCTGGTTGTTTCTCCACCGGTTGGTTCACAGATCTACTGATCGGATGGTTCGCGCGCGGCTCTGTCAATAGTGAGAACCACCACGTACCCGGCAAATCAAGGGATAGCTGCGATACGGATGTCGATTTGCGGGCAAAAATACAGCTACCAACTCTCGTCACACGGGCAAGTACACTCTTTTATAAGTGATTTGTCCGTAAATCTCATGCTCGGTCGGGGATTTGAACCCGATGCCAGACCTCGCTTCGCTCGGTCTGCCGTGATTCAAATCCCGCTCCCTGCGCGCTTCGCGAACCGAACCGCTCGCTGTCGCTCGCGGACTCGGTTCGTGAGAAGTGCTCGGTCGGGGATTTGAACTGGGCAAGACATTCCTGCTCGGGCCTTCCGGCCCTGCGCGGGCTGTGACTTGCTTGCTCAAACCCCTCCCTCGCATTTCTTCACTCCGTTCAGAAATGCTCGGTCGGGGATTTGAACCCCGGTCTTCGGCTCGAAAGGCCAAAATGATTGGCCGGACTACACCAACCGAGCGCATTCCGAGATGGGCGACAGCGAACAATAAAGCCTGTCTTTTCTGCCGTCCCCGTGACGGACTCGCACGCCGTCCCGCGGAGACTGCCTACGCGCCCATCCGTGCGGCCTGCAGCGCGAGTTCAACGTCCTGCAGCGGGTTCGTCTCGACGCCGGGGCCGTGCCCGACGTGTATCTCGGTCAGGTTCCCCTCGACGCGGCTGTACAGCCGCTCGATGCTCTCGATCAGCGTCGGCCGGTCGCCCTCGGCCAGGTCTGTCCGGCCGAAGCCGCCGTTGGCGAACACCAGATCGCCGGCAAACAGGACCCCGCTGGCCGGCGCGTACAGGCAGACGTGATCGTTCTTGTGCCCCGGCGTGTGGATGGCCTCGTAGGCGTGGTCGCCCAACTGGACAGTCTCGCCGTCGTCGATCGCGTGGTCGACACCCTCCTGATCGGGATCGTACCCCCAGACGTCGACGCCGAACGCCTCGGTCACTGCGTCGAGGTTTCCGACGTGATCGGGGTGAGTGTGCGTGAGGACGACCGCGTCGATGGCGTTGACGTGCTCGCGGGCGGCGTCGACGACGTCGAAGCCCGCTCCCACGTCGACGAGCACCGTCCGTTCGCCGTCGATCAGAAAGACGTTGCTCGTCATGCCGGCCTGGCCGGCCGCGAGATTCCGGATCATACCCGGCTGTAGGGGTGGCTCCGGTTTGGGGATGTCGATACTGTGCCGGCGACTCATACCGTCGGACGTGACTCTGTGGAATGGCAAGACACGCAAACCGGTGGATTCACACGTTTCAGCACGGTTGCGCGGTAGAAGTCTCCACGTACTCACGTCCGACAGTATCAAGCGACCGTCACATCCCGAGTGTGCCAGACAGCTGTCGAATCCGTGCGAGAAGCTCCCACAAGGCTATGTGTGATGAAAGCCAACGTTAACGGGAAGCGATGTCAGATTCGGATCCAGTGGTACTCATCGTCGAGGACGAACCGGACGTCGCCGAGACGTACCGTCTCTGGCTAGAGGACACCTACACCGTCCGGGTCGCCGGGAACGGCGAGGTGGGCATCGACGCGCTCGACGAGTCGGTCGCCGTCGTGCTGCTCGACCGGATGATGCCCGGCCTCTCGGGGGATGAAGTGCTCGAACAGATCCGCGAGCAGGGGCTGGACTGCCGGGTCGCGATGGTGACCGCCGTCGAACCCGACTTCGACATCCTGGAGATGGGGTTCGACGCCTACCTCTCGAAGCCGGTCAAGAGCGACCAGATCCGGGACACCGTCGAGAACCTGCTGGAGCGCTCGGAGTACGACTCGCTGCTGCAGGAGTACTACTCCCTCGTCGAGAAGCAAGCCACCCTGGAAGCGACGAAGACGTCCGTCGAGCTCGAGGACAGCGACGAGTACGACGACCTCACGGCCCGGATCGACGACCTCCGGGACGACCTCTCCGAGATGCTCGGCGGCATCGAGGACGACGACGATTTCATCGCCACAGTCAGGGAACTGAACGATGCCGAAAACAGCTAAGCACATGTACGATCTGTCGTCCGTCCTTCCGCTGGCGGGGCTGTCGGCGGTCCGCCCGGGATCGACGCTCCTCGTGTCCGGGCCGGCCCTGTCGGGCAAAGAGGACCTCGTCCGCGAACTACTCGCCGACGGCGTCCGGAACCGACAGGGAGCGATCGCGGTCAGGACCGACGGCAACGGCGCCGACTGGGTCGCCGAGATCGAGGCGGCAGTAGAGCCGTTTCCGGGCCACCGCGTCGCCGCCGTCGACTGCCGGTCCGGGCGGGGCCGCGACGAGCAGGAACTCGACACCGGGGCGCTGTACTACCGGGTCCCCGACCCCGCGGATCTCACCGGGATCGGCATCGGGATCACGAAGAGTTTCGACCGACTCCGGGACGCCGGCGTCACCGAGACGCGGCTCGCGCTCACCTCGCTGTCGACGATGCTCACCTACGCCGACCGGCGGACCACGTTCAAGTTCTGTCACGTCCTCTCCTCGCGGCTCGGCTCCGCCGGCTACCTCGGCGCCTTCACCATCGACTCGACCGCCCACGACGAACAGACGATGCAGGTCATCAAACAGGCGTTCGACGGCCAGATCGAACTCCGCGAGGCCGGCGGCGGCCGCGAGGCACGGCTCCGCGGCCTCGGCACCGACACCGGCGAGTGGACGGCCATCTGACTGCCCGGTCGGCCACGTGGCGTGGTACCGAACGACGGACACAGTTTTGCCGGTGGTCCGTGACAGTCAGAGCATGGCTGACGCGGACGGGATCGACCTCTCGGCGGCGTCGCTGTCGGTACTCCGGGAGAACGCGGCCGAGGAGGGGCTGGAGCCGACCGTCTGGCAGGGCGACATGGCCCAGTTCACAGTCGACCGCGCGTACGCGCTTGCGATCTGCCCGTTCAACGCCCTCCAGGAGCTACGCTCCGTCGACAACCGGCTGGCGGCACTGGACGCTACCTACGATGCCCTCGCGCCGGGCGGCTCGTTCGTCTTCGACCTGTTCGTCCCCGACTTCGAGTTCATCTGCGGAACCTACGGCGAGTTGCTTTTTGCCGAGGATTCGCGGGCGACGATGCTCCCCCGCGACGAGGTCGAGCTGCTCGCGCGGGCCTCGCCGTTCGAGGCGTGGCACGTCACGGGGGGGTTCAGCGACGAGCCGCTGGCTGACGGGCACACCAAGCAGGTCTGGACGCTGGAAAAAACGGGATGAACTACCCTGAAACGAGCGTCAGACGTCCGGCAGGCGTCCTGTCAACAGTCGAACGATAGCGAGTAGACGGGGTGTCGGGTGTGTCTTTATAGCTAGATGCCGGTAGCCGGCCGGTCAAAATAGCTAGCGTATCGTTCCAGGGGAGGGCCACTCATTGGTATGGATATGGCAAGCAACCAGACCGCCACGACGCGACCGCCACAGTCCCCGTCGACCGACTACGACGACGCGGAGGACAAGGAAGGGCCGTCGGACCTCACCGACGAGGAGTTGCTAGCCCTCCTCGGCGACGAGTACACCCGCCGCGTCCTGCTGGCCGTAGTCGAACAGCGCCGCAGCGGCCGGGAGGTAATGGAGGCGGCGGACGTCTCGAAGGCGACGGCGTACCGCCGGCTGAGCCGGCTGCAGGAGGCCGGCCTGGTCGAGTCGGAGCTGGTCGTCGACCTCGACGGCCACCACCACGAGGAGTTCTTCGCCGTCGTCGAGCGCGCGGACATCTCGCTGTCGTGCGAGGGCGTCGACATCGCGATCACTCCCGACGAGGACAGCGGAGACGACGCCGACGGCTGAGCGGGCCGACGCCGCGACCCTCCCGAGAGGCGTACCGATCCGCTGGCCGACCGCCACGCACTGACCACGTCGTCCGGGCCGGAACGGACTGGGTTATAAAACGGGGCCGCCGCAGCACCGGGGTTCGGCGTGCTGCCGGGGCCGGGGTACTGTCGATTCCTGCCGGAGAAAGGTAGATTATTACGCACGCCAGCCCCAGAGTCAGGTATGAGCTACGACACGGTACGGGAGCAGGATCGGGCCGTCGCCGACGCGCTGTCCGGCGAACGGCAGCGACAGAACGACACGCTGGCGATGATCGCCAGCGAGAACCACGTCAGCGAGGCCGTCATGGAGGCCCAGAGCTCCGAACTCACCAACAAGTACGCCGAGGGGTACCCCGACGAGCGCTACTACGGCGGCTGTGGGCACGCCGACACCGTCGAGCAGTTGGCCATCGACCGCGCCACGGAGCTGTGGGGTGCCGAGCACGTCAACGTCCAGCCCCACTCGGGGACGCAGGCCAACATGGGCGTGTACCTGGCGATGCTCGAACCCGGCGACCGCATCCTCTCGCTGGAGCTCGAACACGGCGGGCACCTCTCACACGGCCACCCCGCGAACTTCGCGGGCAAGACCTACGATGTCGAACACTACCACGTCGACCCCGAGACGGGCTACGTCGACTACGAGGCCATGCGCGAACACGCCGAGGCGTTCGACCCGCAGATCATCGTCGCCGGCTACTCCGCGTATCCCCGGGACATCGACTGGGAGGCGTTCCGGGAGGCAGCCGACGCTGTCGACGCCTACCTGCTCGCGGACATCGCCCACGTCACGGGCCTGGTCGCCGCGGGCGTCCACTCCTCGCCGGTCGGGATCGCGGACTTCGTGACCGGCTCCACGCACAAGACCATCCGTGCCGGCCGTGGCGGCATCATCATGTGTCACGAAGAGTACGCCGACGACGTCGACGCCGCTGTCTTCCCGGGTGGCCAGGGCGGGCCGCTGCTGCACAACATCGCCGGCAAGGCCGTCGGGTTCGGCGAGGCGCTCGACCCCGCGTTCGAGGAGTACGCCCAGCAGGTCGTCGACAACGCCGAGGCGCTTGGCGAGCGCCTCCAGGAGCACGGGCTCTCGCTCGTCTCCGGCGGCACCGACACCCACCTCGTGCTGGTCGACCTCCGGGATTCGCACCCGGACACGACCGGCAAGGACGTCGAGGAGGCCCTTGAGGAGGCGGGGATCGTTCTCAACGCCAACACCGTCCCCGGCGAGACGCGCTCGGCGTTCAACCCCTCGGGGATCCGCGCCGGCACGCCCGCGCTCGCCACCCGCGGCTTCGACGAGGACGCCTGCCGCGAAGTCGCGGACCTCATCGTCGAAGTCGTCGACAACCCCGACGACGAGCAGGTGAAAGCGGAGGTCAGCGACCGCGTCGACGAACTCACCGACGAGTACCCGATGTACGAATAACGGAAGTCATCGACGGCGGGATCAACCGCGTCGGGTCGAGACAAGTTTCATGTCGTTCGGACAACTCGTGTAACACATGCACACAGCCGAGGAGCTGACCGGCAGGGATTTCGAATACCGCTCCGGCGGGGAGGTCGTCGCCCGGGAGACGGTGATGCCAGCAGTGACGCCGGCCGACCGCGTCGGCGTCGTGATGGGTGCCGGAACCGACGGCCTCGGGGCAGGGAACTTCGTGCTCTCGTGTATCACCGCGTTCTACGACCATCTCAGAGCGACGACCGGGGAGTTTTTCGAGTATCCCGATTACTACACGTTTCAGGTGACGGCCGAGCCGGCCGACTACGGGATGCTCGATATCTACCCGGACCACAAGAACGTCAGCGTCGAACCCGACGACGAGCAACTCCTCCGGGCGATCAGCGACCGGGCGATCACCGTTCTCCTGGTCCCGGACGTGCCGCCGACGACACCGGCTGTCGAGGATATCACGCGTCGGAGTGTCGCCCGCTGGATCGAGGACTGCTACGTGTATGCGGCCGACGGTCGGCCGGCCGACGCGGAGTTTGCGATCGGTCAGCCACGCGAGCCCGCAGAGGACTGGTACGAGACGACGGCCAACTCGGTGGCCGCCGGGATGGACACGCTCCCGTCGTTCGGCCCGCACGAGGACCGGATCGTCCAGCACTTTCGGCACATCTCTCCCGAGGCAGCTCTCTCACGACTGCCGACAGCCGAGGACCGGGCGGCGACATCGGCCTGACGACACTCCCCTGACTCGAAAAAACACCCCAAACCCACCAACGGGGTCACAGTGGTACCGGTACTTTCCCTCGATATCGCTTGATGAATGGAGGTGGAGGTGACCGGCCAGGCGCGAAACCACGCCGCATATGGTCGAGTTCCGCTGGTCGATCCCTCAAATGCGACGGCAGTTGCCAGCCTCCACATGCGACCAGCCTTTATTAACGGTAGAGCCGTACCGATTGTTGATGGCCGAAATCGTTTCGACTGACGACGTCCTCGGCGACGCCCCCCGGATCGAGGGGAGGCGTATCGGCGTCCATCACGTCGCGAAACAAGTCGTCGATACCGGGGAATCCCCCGAGCAAGTCGCCGCGGACTACGGTCTCGATATTGCAGACGTCTACCGGGCGCTCGTCTACTACTACGACAATCCCGAGGAGATGCGGCGAGTACAGGCCGAGCGCCAGTCAGTCCCGGATGACCTCACCGCCGTCCGTGGTCCGGAAGAGATAGACGCGGAAGCGCAGTCTGAGCCCGAGGCATGAGGCTGCTGGCCGACGAACACGTCCCGCCAGCGTTCGTTTCCGCACTCCGTGGCGAAGGTCACGATGTCGTGATTGTCGGTGAATCGATCGATTTAGGCTCCGAGGACGAAGTTCTGCTGGCGCACGCACGAGAAACGAACAGAGTCATTACTCCGCCGGATACCAGGCCAGTTCGTGGTCGGCGGCGATGCTGACAGTCACCGACTGGCCGTGTTCGAACGTCTCGACGTGGTTGTGGAGACACCGGACCGTACTCCCGTTGGTCAGCTCCACCCGGTAGACGAACGTCGGGCCGTTGTACTGGCGGTGGATGATCTTCCCGTTGGCGGTCGCCTCGTTCGTGGGGACGGCCTCCAGGTCGTCCGGGCGGACGAGCACGTCGATCTCGGCGCCGTCGTAGGCGGAGACGGGGCCGTTGAGCTGTGCCGTCTCCAGCGGGCCGAGCACGGTCTCGACGGTGTCGCCGTACACCTGGCCGCGGAGGAAACTCGCGCGGCCGAGGAAGCTGGCGACGAACCGCGATTCGGGGTTCTCGAACACGATCTCGGGCTTGCCGACCTGTTCGAGCCGGCCGTCGTTCATGATCGCCACCCGGTCCGAAATGGACAGCGCCTCCTCCTGGTCGTGGGTGACGGAGATGGCGGTGACGCCGGTCTCCTTGAGGATGCGCCGGACCTCCTCGCGCATCTCGATGCGCAGCCGGACGTCCAGGTTCGAGAACGGCTCGTCCAGCAGCAGCACGTCCGGTTCGGGCGCCAGCGAGCGCGCGAGCGCGACCCGCTGCTGTTGCCCGCCGGAGAGCTGTGCGGGCTTCTTTTCGCGGTGGGACGCGAGGTCGACGAGGTCGAGCAGTTCGGTCGCGCGGGCCTCCCGGTCGGCCGCGTCCCAGCCGTCGATCCCGAACGTGACGTTCTCCGCGACGGTGAGGTGCGGAAAGAGGGCGAACTCCTGGAACACGAGCCCGACGTCGCGGTCCTCGGGAGCGACGAACCGGCCGTCGCCGGCGACCGACTCGTCGCCGAGCCGGATCTCGCCGGCCGAGGGCCGTTCCAGCCCCGCGATCATCCGCAGGGTGGTCGTCTTCCCACAGCCCGAGGGACCGAGCAGCGTCAGCAGCTCCCCCTCCTTGACGTCGAGGTCGAGGTCGCTGACGGCCGTCTCCGGGCCGTACTCGCGGGTCAGCCCGTCGAGGCCGAGCACCGTCTCGTCGGACAGCGGGCCCGTCGCGACGGCGCCCGCCTCGATCGGGTCACGACGGAGGCTGTCCGCCCAGGTCGCCGAACCGGTCGGCCGCGCGTCCGCCGTGGTCGTCTCCGACTGTAGATCCTGTTCTGACATCGTTACTCTCCCATGCTCCCGCGGCGGGCCTGTCGCCAGTCGCCCGCCTGCGGGATGGCACCGCTTCCTGTTGGATAATTTTAGGCAAGCCAAAAGAACCTGTCGTTTGATCCCCGGAGCAGGCGGGTTTTGTTCCGTCACCGTCTCACGCGGGCGATGATATACCCGGCGGTAAAGAGTCACAACAATCACTATGACGGCGGCAGTCCGATGGTGAAACCTATCACACCGGACTGCGTACGCGTAGAGTATGGTGGACGCCGTCGTGGTGGACGATTCCCAGTTCATGCGGATCCAGATCCGGGGGATGCTGGAGGAGCGGGGGCTGACGGTCGTCGGCGAGGCGGGCAACGGGAAGCGGGCGGTCGAGACGGTGCTGGACTGCGAGCCCGACGTCGTCACGATGGACGTGAAGATGCCCGGGATGGGCGGCATCGAGGCCGTCGAGCGGATCATGGCCGAGCGGCCGACGCCGATCCTGATGCTCAGCCGCTACACCGAGGCGGGCGCGGAGACGAGCCTCGAGGCACTGTCAGCGGGGGCAGTTGAGTTCTTCCACAAACCCGACGGCGAGGTGTCGCCCTCGCTGGTCCAGTACGCCGACGACCTCGTCGAGACGGTTCGGGTCGTCGCCGACGCCGACGTCACTGCCCGGGTCGGGACCACGGCCCGCGACGGGGCAGCGTCGTTCCCGGAGTTGGCGGCGGAGTCGGCGGCGGAGTCGTCGCCGACGGCAGTTCCCGAGGTCGGGACGCCCTCGACGGTGTCGCCGACGCTGGTGATCGCAGCCTCGACCGGGGGACCGCCGACCGTCGAGTCGATCCTGTCGGCGCTGCCGGGGACCGCCGGCCTGCGGGTGTTGGTTGTCCAGCACATGCCCGAGCAGTTTACCGGCCGGTTCGCCGAACGGCTCGACGAGCACTGCGAGCTCGCCGTCCGCGAGTCGGCACCGAATGACCGCCTGGGCCCGGACGAGGCCGTCGTCGCGAATGGGGAGTACCACACCGAGGTGGCCGACGGCAGCGGCGAGATGCTGGCGCTTTCGCTCACCGAGGAGCCGCCGGTCCACAGCGTCCGGCCGGCCGCCGACGTGACGCTGGGCTCGGTCGCCGATGCTGTTTCCGGCCCGCTGCTCGCGGTGGTGCTGTCGGGGATGGGCCGCGATGGGGCTGCAGGGCTGGAGCGGATCGCGGAGGCCGGCGGGACCACGATCGCCCAGGACCCCGAGGAGGCCCGGATCTCCTCGATGCCCGAGCGCGCGATCGAGACGGGTGTGGTGGACCATGTGCTGCCTGCCGCTGATATTCCCGAGTGTATCCTGACGTCGGTTCGTGAGATGGCCTAGTTTTCGTTGGCTAGGAAATGGTGTTGCAGCTACTGTCGTCTCCTTCGTGCTGAAAGCCCCCGCTGGCTCGCTAGGAGCGGTTGGTTCAGCTACCGCAGTTACAATAGTGCTGAAAGCCCCCGCTGGCTCGACCCTCCGGGACTCTCACGGCTCGCTGCGCTCGCCGATCGACTCGCTCCGCTGCGGTGCTCATCCCTCGCGCTGACGGCTCGCGGCCCTGCTCGCGGGTCACTTCGCTCCCCGCTCGCTATCCGAGGGCTCCCGGTGGTCGCCCTCGCTTTCCGGGCACGCGAGCCAGACCGCGCCGCGCTCCACGCGGCCGGGAGCGCGTGGCCGAACGAACGTGAGGCCCGCGCAACCCGGGGAAAGGCAGGCGCGGTGCGGTTGGGTGGGAATGAAAGGGGCTGCCCGCTCGATCCATCCCGGACGCAGTAAGTAACGCAGGGAGCGAAGCGACCGAGTAACACAGCAAGTCCCGGATGGTCGAGCGGGCAGGGGCTTTCTACACCACTGCGACGACGGTAGCGGTTCTTCCAGTTCATAGCGAGCGGGCAGGGGCTTTCTACACCACTGCGACTCCGGGAGCAGTTCTTCAAGCAGCTATTCCTAGCCAGTCACTCGATACGAGCATCAACAACAACGTGGGCGACACCCTCGCTGTAGCCTTTCACCTGCCGGGTGTCCAGCACCTCCACCTCCCGGCCCACCGCCTCGGCAGCCTCCTCCAGCCGCGAAATCGGCCGCTCGGGCACCAGCGCCTCGGGGGTCGCCTCGTGCATGTGGACGACCCCGCCCGGCGCCAGCGCGGAGAGCGCGCTGTCGAGGTACTCGTGGGCGTCGTAGTAGCCCATCACGATCCGGTCGAACGCGAACGGGGTGCCGTCACCGTCCCTGTCTCCACCGTCACCTTCCACAGCTTCGATCCCCCCGGCGATCACGTCGCGGCAGTCCGCGCGGTACGTTTCGACGGTCTCCTGGACGCCGTTTCGGACGACGTTCTCGACGAGGTACTCGAACGAGGCAGGATTCCGTTCGACCGCGGTCACCCGCGCGCCGGCGCGGGCCATCGGCAGCGTGAAGTAGCCGATGCCGGCGAACATGTCCAGCACGCGCTCGTCGGCGGTGACCACCTCGCCCATCCGGGCGCGCTCGGCCTTGTTGCCCGGCGAGAACATCACCGCCGCGAGGTCCAGCGCGTAGGTCGTCCCGTGCTCGCGGTGGACCGTCTCGGTATCGCCCTCGCCGGCGAGCACCGTCACACTCGGCTCGCGATGTTCGCCGTCGATGCCCTCGCGGGCCAGCACGGTGTCGGCCTCGCCGTGCATCGCCAGCAACGCCTCACCGACTTCCTCTGGGCGGGGCGCGTCGCCCACCTTCACGAGGACGACGCTGCCGATCACCGCCCAGGAGCCGGGCGCGCGGTCGAGTTCGTCGTCGCTCCACCCGCGCTCGCGGAGGTGGTCGGCGAGCGTCCGCAGGCGCGGCTCGCCGGTATCGCGGATCACCTCCAGGACGGCCGTCTCCGCCGGCGGCGCCGTCACTGGGATGGCGACCGTCCCGGACCCGCACTCGTAGACGCTACGGTCGTCGTCGTAGACGCCCTCCGCGCGGAGCGACCCGATGGCCGCCTGCGCGCGGGGCTTCTCGACGACCGCCGACAGCGGCCGGTCGTTCATGCTGTCTCTGGTCGGGCCCGGGATCGCTTATACCCTGCGACAGCAGGAACGACCAACCGCCGAAATGACAAGCTCTAAATAAAACAAACTGGCACACAAGCGTATGGACCTGGAGCGACGGGAGTTCGTCGCCGCTGGGGCGACCGCACTGGGCGGAGCGCTGGCCGGGTGCTCCGGCGACGACGACGAAAACGGGAACGAGGAGGAGACGCCGACGGAGGCGGACAACGAACAGCCGGACGAGCCGCTGGGCATCGACCACGTCCGGTTCGCAGCGGAGGAGCCGAGCGACTACCGCGAGTACGAGGCAGTCGAGAACGCCACCTACACCGCCGACGAGGTCGTCTGGATCTACTACGAGCCGGTCGGGTTCGCGGTCGAGGACGCCGGCGACGGCGAGGGGCGCATCGACCTCAGTCTCGAACTGACGGTCACCGAGCCGAGTGGCACGGACAGCGCCTCCTTCGACGAGGAGATCGAGCGGGAGATCCTCCCGGAGGCGAACCGCGACGACCAGTGGCTCGTCTGGAGCTACCAGCCGGCGACGGGGGCCGATCCCGGCGAGTACACCGCCGAACTCACGATCGTCGACCAGGTCGCCGACGAGGAGGTCTCCGAGACGGTCACGTTCACCATCGAAGGTACCTGATACGGTCGTGCGTGACTGTTTACCGCTATGAACCGGTCGGAGGCGCCCGTCGAACCTTTCTTGTCCGTGCCCGGACCACTGTCGTATATGAGCACGTTCGACGCCGGCGACGTCATGCTCGAACAGGTCCGGGAGTACGTCTGGGAGATCCCACAGGAGGGCGAGATGCGCGTCCCGGCGCGCGTCCTCGCCAGCGAGAGTCTGCTGGAGGAGATCAAAGAGGACAAGACGCTCCAGCAGCTCAAGAACACGACGCACCTCCCCGGCATCCAAAAGTACGCCATCTGCATGCCCGACGGCCACCAGGGGTACGGCTTCCCCGTCGGCGGTGTCGCCGGCATCGACGCCGAAAACGGCTGTATTAGCCCCGGAGCGGTCGGCTACGACATCAACTGCTTGCCGGGTGATACAGCGGTGCGACTCCCGTTCGGACGTCGAATACCAATCGAGGACCTGAAAGAACGGTTCGAGGATGAACGAGCAATGGTGGCCGGTGACACGCTCACAGACTCGAAGATCCAGCTGTTCACCGAATCCGGCGAGAAGCCGGTCTACGAACTGACGACAGAGACGGGCGAACGCATCGAAGCGACCGGCGATCATCCGTTCCGCACGCCCGAGGGCATGGTCGAACTCGACGAACTGGCGCCCGGTGACACCGTCCACGTCCAGCCGTTCGAAGGGCTCGAACACGAGGAACCGGCGGACGTGACCCTGCTGACCGAGGAGGACTTCGCCGACCAGAACCATCAGATCAGGCGCGTCCTGCGGGAACGTGACGTGCTGCCGCTCTCGACGGCTGACGGGACGTTCAACCGCCTCCTCGCGGTGGTCGGCTTCTTTACCGGGGACGGCTCGTTCGGTGGTGAAGGGCAGACGTGGTTCTACGGCGAGCCGCGTGATCTCGAAGGGATCCGTGACGACATCCGGGAGATCGGATTCAAGCCGTCCAAGATCTACAGCCGCGATCGCGGCCACGAGATCGACGGGAAGACCTTCGAAGCGACCGAGTACAGTTTCAAGACGACCTCGAAGGCGTTCCGGCTGCTTCTCGGGAAACTCGGCGCACCGATCGGCGAGAAACTCACCGCCGGTTTCGAGACGCCGTGGTACTTCGAGCACCTCACGGACTGGCAGAAAGCGCTGTACTACGGGGCGTACTTCGGTGCAGAGATGAGCGCCCCGGCGGCACAGCACGACAAGAACCTCTACTGTCCGAAAGTCTCGCAGAACCGGTCTGTCGAGACGGCGGATGCGGGCAGGAGGTTCCTCGAGGGCATGGCAACGTTTCTCGAAGGGATCGGTATCGAGACGAACACGATCGAGTGTTTTGAGACGGATGCGAACCGGAACCACGACGTCCTCCGGCTCAGACTCGGGATCAAAAACGACACGGAGAACCTGCTCAGGTTCTTCTCGACGGTCGGCTATCGCTACAACGAGGCCAAACAGCGAAAAGCGATCAAGGCGATCCAGTATCTCAAAACCAAAGAACGGGAGATTCAGCGGCGGGAAGAAATCGCCTCTGAAGCGCGCGCACTCGCGGACGGCGGCACGAAGCCGAAGGAAATCAAGACGGCGTTCGACATCAACGACCGCTTCATCGAGCGGAGCCTCTGGAGCGGGCGCGACGGGCGACCGCGGCCCGGCGCTGAGTTCCCGGGGTTCGAGGAGTTCTGCGAACACTGTTCGGTCGGGGAAGATATGACCGTCGCAGCGGAGATCGAGACGGTCGAACCGGCTGGAACGAAGCCGGTCTACGACATCGGTGTCGAACACGACGCACACAACTTCCTCGCCGACGAGTTCGTCGTCTCGAACTGCGGCGTCCGGATGATGAAAACAAATCTGACGTACAGCGACGTTCAGGGCCGCGAGGAGGAGCTCGTCGAGGCCCTGTTCGCGAACGTGCCTTCGGGGCTGGGCGGCGGCGGCATCTTCGAGGGGTCGCAAGCGGACGTCGAGGCGATCCTCGAACGGGGCGTCGACTGGGCGCTGGAGCAGGGCTGGGCGATCGAGTCCGACCTCGCCCACTGCGAGGACGAAGGCTACCGGCCCGAGGCGGATGCATCGAAGGTTTCCCAGAAGGCGAAGGATCGGGGGCGCAACCAGGTCGGAAGCCTCGGCAGCGGCAACCACTTCCTGGAGGTCCAGCGCGTGACCGACGTGTACCGCGAGGACGTCGCCGCCGAGTTCGGCCTGGAAGAGGAGCAGATCGTCGTCCTGGTCCACTGCGGCTCGCGGGGGCTGGGCCACCAGGTGTGTACGGACTACCTGCGCGAGATCGAAGAGACCCACCAGGGGCTGCTCGACCAGCTGCCGGACAGGGAGCTTGCGGCCGCGCCGGCGGGGTCACAGCTCGCAGAGGACTACTACGAGGCGATGTGCGCGGCGATCAACTTCGCGTGGGTGAACCGCCAGCTGATCATGCACCGGACGCGGCAGGTGTTCGAGAAGGTGTTCGACCGCTCGCACGAGGCCATGGCGATGGAACTGCTGTACGACGTGGCCCACAACATCGCCAAGAAGGAGATCCACGACGTCGAGGGTGAGGATCGGGAGCTGTTCGTCCACCGGAAGGGTGCGACGCGGGCGTTCCCCGCGGGCCGGCCGGAGCTACCGCTCGACCGCGCACGGCGCCGGCCGGCTGATGTCCCGGACGCAGGCGAAAAACGAGTTCTGGGGCGGCGACGTCCAGGACGACCTGCGCGAACAGCAACACGTCTACGTGAAAGCCCAGAGCGGCGCGACCGTCGCGGAAGAGGCCCCCGGCGTGTACAAGGACGTCGACGAGGTCGTCCGGGTGTCGGACGCGCTCGGCATCGGCGACCGCGTCGCGCGGACGTTCCCGGTGTGTAACATCAAGGGATAGCTGGCGGAGTCCCTACCAGCATGGGAGACTGGCCCGATCAGGGATTCACGCCGGTGGCAGACGCCGGATCGGCGGGGTCGTCGGTCGGATCGTCGCCCGGCAGACCGCCGTCGTCCTCCTCTTCGCCGCCCCCCTCGTTCCAGACGGCGACCGACGTCTCCCCGTCCTCCGGCCGGTGAATCACACGGATCACTTCACTCTCGGCGACGTCGTCACCGTACGCCGACCCTTCGTTGAGGAACACGGGCTGGTCGCCGGCAGCGATTGATCGATTCTCGGGGACATTGGCGAGTTCCGCCCAGGTGAAGTTCCCCGCGGGCCCGTCGACGACGACGTCGCCCGCCCGAACCTCCTCCTCGCCGTCGTAGAACACCGTCAGCTGGGAGAGGTCGGACGAGTACTGGAACTCGACGGGGAACGACGACCCGTCGCCGCCGTCGGCGGCGATGATGACGCTGAGGCCGACGGAAGCGGTCGCGAGGACGGTGATCGCGATCAGCGCCGCGACGCCGGCGCTCTCCGAGACTGCCCTGCTGTCGGCTCCGAGCCCGCCCATACTGTGGCCCGTTCCCAGCCGGAGAATAAAGGTGATACGCCCCGAGAATCAGTTCCGATTCTGGCGGACTAGCGTGGCCACGCCGACAAACGAGGCGACCGTTTACCTGCCCGGTGACCGCGGGCGTGCTCGATCATCCCGCAGTGGTGTCGTTCTACCGCGATCACGGTGCGGACGTCAGCGATCGCCTGCTGTGGAACGTCGGCCCGGAGTGGCGCGAGCGCCTCGTCTCGACGGATCCGTGGTGCGTGCTGGTCATACTGGTGGCTGTACGTACGTGAAAACTCGAATTGAGAAATTGTCGACGTTCCAGAGGGCTCACTGGAGGAAGTAGAGTCCTGATCAGGGACGCACCGGACGGTCCCGTCCCTTCGGGACTCCGCTGGCCGGTGGTCCGCGGCCCACGTATGGATCGCATGCTATCCGTCCGTATCGATACGTCTGGGCACATAGCACTCATAGCAACGATTATTCGGCTTTCGCGATCGGTGTAGGCTATGTCACGCGATGATCTGCGGAGGCGGACAGTGTTAGGGATGGTCGCCGGCGTGGGAGCCGCGGCCGCGACTGGCGTCGGACACGCCAATCGGGGACTGTGGCAGGGCGACCCGGAGGGCAAAGGCATCGTGCTGGAGAAGATCGGAGGGCACAGCACGGGCGTCTTCGCCGGCGATGCCGCGGAGATTCCGGCGTACGATCCCGAAACCGAACGGGTGTTCGTCGTCAACGCCGGCGCGGGTGCGGTGAACGTCCTCGACGCATCCGAGCCGACCGACCCCACGATGGTCGCGACGCTCGAGACGAGCGAGCAGTTCGCCGACGCCGGTGCCACCAACAGCGTCGCGGTCGCCGACGGGGCGCTGGCAGTCGCCGTCGCAGCCAAAGCCCAACAGGAGTCCGGACGGATCCTCTTCTACGATACTGACACGCTCGCGTTCATCGCGTCGGTGACGGTCGGCGCCCTGCCCGACTACGTGACGTTCTCGCCGGACGGACGCTACCTCCTAAGCGCCGACGAGGGTGAACCGGGCGAGGACTACGATGCCGACCCCGAAAGCGGGATCAGCATCGTCGACCTCTCCGCTGGGTTCGACGAGGCGACGGTCCGCACCGCCGGATTCGAAGCGTTCGACGACCAGCGGGAGCAGCTCATCGCGGATGGGGTCCGGATCTTTGGCCGCAACGAGGACCGGACCTCGACGGTCGCCGAGGACCTCGAACCCGAGGCGATCACCGTCGGTCGCGACTCGGAGACGGCCTGGGTCACTCTCCAGGAGAACAACGCACTCGCCGTCGTCAACCTGGAACCCGCCGAGGTGACCGACGTCGTTGCGCTCGGCTACAAGGACTTCTCCGAACCGGGCAACGGCCTCGACGCGGTCGACGACGGCGCAATCGACATCCGGCCGGAGCCCGTGTTCGGGATGTACCAGCCGGACGACATCGCCTCCTTCACCGTCGACGGGGAGAGCTACGTCGTCACGCCCGCGGAGGGTGACGCCCGCGAGTATGACGGCCTGACGGCGGCGACGGAGATCGAGGTCGACGACAGGGAAGAGGACGGGGAGATCGTGACCGTCGGTGAACTCCGCGAGGCGGACCGGCTCGCCGACCCCGACGCCGTTCCAGCACGTCTCGACGAACTGGAGGTGACGGCGTATCCCCCGTTCGTCGACGGGCAACCCGAGGAGTACGAGGAGCTCTACGCGTTCGGCGGGCGGTCGTTCGCGATCTGGACCGCCGAGGGCGACCTCGTATTCGAGAGCGGCAACGACTTCGAGACGACGATCGCCGAGCAGTACCCGGAGTTTTTCAACTCCGACGACGACGAGAACGGCCTCGACGAGGAGAGCGCGGCCAGCGGCCCCGAACCCGAGGGCGTCGCCGTCGGCACCGTGGCGGGCCGCACGTACGCGTTCATCGGCATCGAGGAGATGGGCGGTGTGATGGTCTATGACGTGTCCGATCCCGGTGACCCCGGGTTCGTCCAGTACCACAACACGCGTGATTTCAGCGTCGATCCGGAGGACGACATCGATGAGGGCGACCAACCCGCCGACGCCGCCGGTGATCTCGGCCCCGAAGGACTGACGTTCGTTGCTGCAGCCGACAGCCCAATCGACGACGCGCTGTTGATCGTCGGCTTCGAGACCAGCGGCACGACGGGAATCTTCCGTATCAAAGACG
>PXSF01000066.1 GCA_003022845.1 Halobacteriales archaeon SW_10_66_29
CCCATCAGACGCGAGGTAGATGAACGGGACGGGGTTCGTCGTGTGGGCGGTGTAGGGGTCCTCTTCTGTCCCCATGTCGTCGGCGTTGCCGTGGTCGGCGATGACGAGCACGTGCGCGCCGGCGGCCTCCAGCGCCTCGACCAGCCGTCCAAGTTGCGTGTCGACGGCCTCGACGGCTTCGACGGCGGCGTCGAAGTCGCCGGTGTGGCCGACCATGTCCGGGTTGGCGTAGTTCAACACCAGCACGTCCGGGTCGTTGCGCTCGACGATGCTGATCGCCCGGTCGGTCAGTTCGGCGGCGCTCATCTCCGGCCGCTGGTCGTAGGTCGGTACGTCGGGACTGGGGACGATCTCCCGTCGCTCGCCGTCGAACTCGACCTCCCGGCCGCCGTTGAGGAAGTAGGTGACGTGGGCGTACTTCTCGGTTTCGGCGATCCGTAGCTGCGTGAGATCCTCCGCGGCGAGCACTTCGCCGAGGGTGTTCGCCGGCAGGTGCGGCGGGAACGCCACCGGGAGGTCGAACGACTCGTCGAACTCGGTCATCGTCACCAGCCCAGCCGGGTGAGCTGGCGGGCCCGATCCGAGCGGAAGTTGACGAAGATGGCCGCATCGCCGTCCGAGAGCGCCACCCCGCCCTCGATCAGCGTCGGCTCGACGAACTCGTCAGTAGTGTCACGGTCGTAGGACGCCTCGGCGGCCGCGACCGCCGACGGTGCGGTGTATTCGGCCTCGCGCTCGACGATGGCGTCGTAGGCGCGCTTGGTGCGCCCCCAGTTCCGGTCGCGGTCCATCGCGTAGTACCGCCCCGAGACCGTCGCGACGTCGCCGGTCCCCTGGGCGTCGACGTGGGCTTCGAGGTCCCGGAGGTAGCCGGCGCCGCCGGTCGGCGCGGTGTCGCGGCCGTCGGTGAACGCGTGGGTGACCGCCTCGACGCCGCGGTCGGCGGCGAGTTCGATCAGCGCGTGGATGTGGTCCTGGTCGGAATGGACGCCGCCGTCGCTGATCAGGCCGAGCAGGTGGACGCGGCCGCCGTGTTCGGTCGCGTACTCGAACGCCGATTCGATGGCGGGAGTCTCGTCCAGCGGCGGGTCGGTCGGGTTCTCGATCGCTCCCGCGTCGCTCCGCCAGCGGGCGACCGCGTCGGAGATCCGCGCCGACTCCTGGGTGACGACCCGACCGGCGCCGATGTTGAGGTGGCCGACCTCGCTGTTGCCCATCTGTCCCACGGGGAGGCCGACCCGATGGCCGTGGGTCACGAGGGTCCCGAACGCGCCGGTTTCCCGGAGGCGATCGACCGTCGGCGTCGACGCCGCAGCGACCGCGTTCCGGACGCTCCCGTCGTCGTTCAACCCCCAGCCGTCAAGAATGACGAGCCCTACTTGCATACTCGAACGTGGTGGCCACGCGTCACGACGCTTTCGGAATCGGCAGGCGTCGACCCGCGACGTACCGTTCCCGGCGTCCCATGTCGTGATACACTGTCTCCCGCCGTGACGACGCGTCTCCCGTCCGGTTCGACGGGCCGGGTTCGGTTCGACGGGCTTTTTTAGAGGGATGGATTTGACACACACATGGCTGAATTCACCGTCGCCGTCTCGGACCCCGAGAGCGGCACGACCCACCAGGTCGACGTCGCGGACCAGGACGCGAACCGATTCATCGGCAAGGACCTCGGCGAGGAAGTCGACGGGGGCGCCGTCGGCCTCCCCGGCTACACGCTCGAACTCACCGGCGGGTCGGACAACGCCGGCCGCCCGATGCGCGAGGACGTCCGTGGGTCCGCGCTCAAGGAACTGCTCCTCGAGGGCGGCACCGGGTACAACCCCGAGCGCGACGGCGAGCGCAAGCGCGTGACCGTCCGCGGCCGCGAGGTCAGCGACGACACGCGCCAGATCAACGCCAGGATCGTCGGCCGCGGCGACGATTCCGTCGAGGAGCTGCTGGGCGACGACGAGTGACCGAACGGGTATCCTCCGACCACGACGCCGTCGAGAGCCACCGCGTTCACCTCGACCCGATCGGCCGCACCAGCCGCGTCCAGCTCCCGCTCCCCGGGGAGCTCGACCCCGCCGTCGACGACGTGGTCTGTCTCTGCTTCGACGGCTCGGTGTTCTACGCGCAGGTCGAGACGACGCTGGACGGTCAGCCGGCGATCCGCCGGGCGGCCGCCGACCAGCAGCTCGCCCGGACCGGCGACGGCGAGGACGCACTCGCCGCCTGGCTGTCCGACGCGGGGCTGGCGGGGGGCGATCCGCTGCTGCTCGACGTGCTCACGCCGGGCTGGGCGTACGGCCTCCGGCTTCCGGGCGAGCGCGTCGTCTACAGCCCGCCCGAACAGCCCGACGACTCGCTGACATCGATCGCCCGAGACCTCGACGGGGAGTGACAGCGACCGGCCCGAAACGGCCAGCTCGGGCGCCCGTGTCCCTGGCTCCGTCGTTTTTCCAGATGATACTCGCACGAAACGCTCAATATTCGTCCCCGGGTACGTTGGGGGAGAGACAGATGTCGGAGTCAGCTATCGCGGATTTCGTCTCCACGTTCAACTCCGACAGGATGACCAGCGCCGAGCCGGTCAAAGGGCGGGTGCTGCTGAGCCGGAAACGGCTCGTCCTCGCGGTCAACGACGACAACAAGCTGACGATCCCGCTGTCGTCCATCTTCGACGTGGCTGTCGGCCACGTTCCCGAGGACCTCGATGGGTTTTTCCAGTCCACAGTGACGGTCGCCTTCGAGGAGCAGGGCCAGCAGTTCATCGCCGTCATCGAGGGCGGCGACGGGAAGATCGGGAAGTTCTCGACGCTTCTGTTCAAGGCGATTCTCAACGGCACCGACGCGACGATCAAACACCCCGTACGGGTGGGCGGTCGGGTCACCGACGCGGAGTTCGTGCCCGCGAAGCTGGCGCTGAAACCCCAGCGCGTGCAGTTCAAGACGGGCGACGGGACCGTCGACGTGAGCCTCGCGGCGGTGACGGAGTTCCGGCGCACGGAGCGGGAGATCGCCGGCGCGACGCGGCCGGTGTTGCAGGTCCGGCACATGCCCGAGGGCGAATCGATGCTGACGATGGCGGCGACCGGCTCCAGCCGGAAGATGTCGATCCTCGGGCGGTACCTCCGCCTGGAGTACTCCGACCTGATGGCCGAACTGGAGGAGCTGGAGATTTCGACCGACGAGAAGGAGCTTTTGGTCGCGATCTACTCGGGGGCGGACAACGAGGGGATCTCCCTGCCGCAGATCGTCGACAAGGACCCCCCGAAGGTAACACTGATGCTCAACCGCCTCGAGGAGGACGAACTCGTCGTCGACGCGGCCGACGGGACGAAACTCACTCCGAAGGGCCAGGTCGTGGTGAACAAGCACCTCGAAGACGTCAACGTGTAAACTACCCCGCCCTCCCGCTCGCTTCGCTCGCGCTTGAGGACGGAGGCTCCGCGCTACCGCTTGTCGACCCATCAGACTCCGGTGTCAGCCCGTGAAACTCCCGAGAATGCGATGTGACTCCGAAAACAATCACAACAATCACTATGAGAACCCCCGGACGCGGACGCGTTCGGCGCAGCCGGCGCATTTTTATAGGGTGAACTGCAATTGTAGCGGAACACCGCATGTATGGAAACACCACGTTCGGCGAGGAGTCGACGAGCCCCGAGCTGACGCCCGATCAACGCAAGGTGTTGCGTCGGGAGCTGTCGAGCGTCGCCGCCCGGACCCGCGAGCTGCTGCCCGGCGAGTTCGTCGTCGGGTCCGAGATCACCCACGGCGTCGACGGCCCGCGCGCGACGGTGGCGGTCCAGCCGCCCGTCGGCGCGGTCGTCAGCGCCGACTACGCCGTCGACGGCGAGGTCGACATCGACGAGACCGAGCGCGAGGACCTCGCCGTCGGCCTCGCGGCCAGCGCCGCCCTCCAGGTCAAGGAAGCGATGCACGACGACCGCTCGCCGACCGCCCGATAGCCTCTCATGGTGATTGTTGTGACTCGTTACCGCTGAGTATTCCTCAGACGCCAGTTTCGGGCCGTGAAACCGCCGCTATTGCGACATGGTGGCGAACATAATCACAACAATCACTATCAGCCAGCTACGGCTCGGTGGCCAGCGTCTCGATCCGGGCGAGCGCCCGCCGGCAGACCAGCGCGTAGCCGGCGGCGTACAGCGGCAGCTCGAAGCCGACGCGGCAGCCCTCGCCCTCGCGCTCGACGCGGTGGCCGGTCGCGGGGATCCGCGCGACGTCCCAGGTCCAGCGGTGCTCGCCGTAGCTCGTCACCTCGAAGGGAAGCCAGAGGCCGATCGGGAGTTGCACCCGGCCGGTCGTCCCCGCCCGGATGCCCCGATCCTCGCTCTCGACGCCCGTGACCGTCGGCCCCCAGTCGGGCCAGCGCTCGGTGTCGGTCAACAGCTCCCAGACCGTCCCCCTGTCGGCCGGGACGTACTGCGAGACCACCAGCCGCCGGCCGGACAGACTGATAGAGGTTCACACCGGAAACGCTCGTCCAACAACCCACCCCGAAAGCCACAAACCCTAACTCCCGGCGCGTCACATCCGGGAGTGTGACCGAGTTCGCCGCGGTTCCCGACATCCTCAGGCTGCTCGTGGTGCCGGCCTTCGGCTTTCTCGCCTGGCGCGACATCAAAACTCGCCGCGTGCCCAATAAGACCTGGTACCCGCTGGCAGCCCTCGCCCTCCTCCTGCTCGTCTGGGAGGTGTACACCCTCCTCACGGGCGACGTCGCCTCGTTCCGCCGGCGGCAGTTTTTCATCCGGACCGTCATCTCCATCGGCTTTCTGATCCCGCTCTCCTACCTGTTCTGGCTCATGGGCGGCTTCGGCGGCGCCGACGCCAAGGCGTTCATGGTCGTCGCCGTCCTGTTCCCGACCTACCCGAGCTACGAACTCGCGGCGGTCGGCGTCGACGGGGCGCTCGCCGACCTCCCCATCGTCGTGACCGACGTCGGCGTGTTCTCGCTGACGATCCTCTCGAACACCGTGTTGATCGGCGCGCTCTACCCCGTCGCGCTGGCGGGCAAGAACGCGGCCACTGGGTACGTCTCGCCGGGGATGTTCGTCGCCAAACCGATCCCCTGGGAGCGGGCCACCGAGGAGTACGGCACCATGCTCGATTTCTCCGACCGGAAGCTCACCGACGACCTCTCGCTGTCCGGCCTCTGGTCGTACTTCACCTGGCGGAGCCTCGACCTGGACGCGCTGCGGATGTACCTCCAGTGGCGCGGCTGCACGCTCGCCGACCTCCGCGAGGACCCCGACGCGTTCCGCGACCCTGCCTCGCTCCCCGACGAGCCCAACCCGCCCGGCGACGGCTCGATGGCGACCGACGGCGGCACGCCGGCCGAGGAGTCACTCGGCGCAACACCATCGGACGAAGGCGACGAGGAACGGGAAGCGGGCGACGGCAGCGAGGCGTACGACGACCCGTGGGGTGCCGAGGCGTTCCTCGACGACATCGAGGGGACGGCCTACGGCACGTCGCCCGAGGTGCTCCGGGGCGGCCTGGAAACGCTCGCCGACGACGACGTGATCTGGATCTCGCCGGGCATCCCCTTCATCGTCCCGCTGTTCGTCGGCCTCGTCGTCGCGTTCACGTACGGCGATCTCCTCTTTGCGTTCCTCGGACTGATCGGGTTCGTGTAGCGATCACGACCGGCCTTCCTCGGCGTGCCCGACCGACTGCCCGTCGGCCCCAGCCGCACCCTTACGGTCGGCCGCATCCTCGCTCTCGGCCGCATCCTCGTTCCCGGCGTCGGCCTCGATGCCGACTGTCACCTCGTCGACGACGAGGCGGACGCCATCCTGGTAGCCGGTGTCGACGGCGACCCGCCAGCCGTGGACGCGTGCGAACGTGCGGACGTTCGGAAGCTTCATGCCCGACTTGGCGTCGGGGACAGACTCGCCGAACTCGAGGTAGCCCGCGGCGTCCTCACCCGGCGCCTCGCCGTCGTCGGCGATCGCGAACCCGTCCTCGAAGAGGTCGACCGTCACCGCGTCGGCGCCGTTGAGGCGGGCGAACTGGAAGGCGTTGGTGAACAGCTCCTGCAGACGGCCGGGGTCGGCCTCGATCTCCCCGTCGCCGTCGATCTCGAGGCTCATCTCGCCGGTGTCGGCGTGCCACCAGGCGTTCTCGGCGGCCGCGCCGAGCGCGACCGTCTCGAACCGCTCGACGGTCTGGCCGTAGCGGGCCAGCGTCGTGAAGTCGTCGACGCGGTCGGCCAGCCGCTCGTTGGCCGCGAGCGCGCTCTCGATGGACTCGTGTTCGACGGTCCCCTCGTCCAGGCGGTCGGTGGCCAGCGCCAGCCGCCAGTCGATGATCTGCAGCATGTTCCGGAGTTCGTGAGCCAGAGCGTTCGCAAAGCCCTCCAGCTGGGTGTTGTGGCGATCGAGCTCCCGGCGGCGCCGCTCGGCGGTCGTGACGTCGGAAAACAGGACGAGCGTCCCCTCGGAGTTGCCGAGCGTCACGGCGCTCGTCGAGACGAAGTAGTACCGCGTCTCGTCGTCCCGCTCGTGGGCGACGACCTCCTCGCCGTTCGTCATGGCCCCGGCGACGTCGGGAAGCCGATCGGCGAGCGAGTCACCGACCGCCCCCCCGAGCGTCGGGAACGTCTCGACTGCGGCGGGGGTGACGTCGCGGATCCGGCCCTCGTCGTCGAGGAACACGACGGCGTCGTCGTCCTCGCCGGTCGACTGGACGGCCAGAAAGCGCCGCTCGTAGACGAACAGGACGCCGATGACGAACACGGCGACGCCCAGCGGCGCGTAGATCATGTCGACGAACAGGTCGCTCCTGACCGCGACGACTTCGAACGTGACCGGGAGTGCGAGCAGCCCCGTCAAAACCCCCAGCGGCCGGGTATCGTAGCCGGATTCGAAGTACAGTTCGAACAGGACGAAGATGCCGACCGTCGCGAGCACGTACGAGAGGCCGGTGACCGCCCAGTGGAACAGCCCGTGTTCGATCGCCATGTGGGCGAACGGCTCGCTGGCGTCCCGCGTCGTGAAGTACAGGCCGTGGATCGGGTTGGTGAGTTTGACCGCGACGACGCCGAGGAACGTGCCGGCGCCGAGCCGTCGGAGCGTCGTGTTCCGGTGGAAGCCCCGGCCGGCGTACGCCGAGCAGAAGTACAGCCACGCCCAGACCGTCGCGAAACCGAGCACGAGCCCGAGCGTGTACGCCGGCTCCTGAAGCGGATCGGGCAGCACCAGAAAGCCGATCTGGAACAGCGCCCAGCAGCCGGTCGTCCACAGCAGCCACACGAGCCCGCGGCGGACATCGGGCGCCTCGATCTCGCGGGCCCGGGCGACCGAAAGCAAACAGGCCAGCGCGGCGAACCCGAACACCGCTACGTAGTCGATCGCTGCTGGTTCGATCTGTCCCGGGACGGTGCCCATCACGGCGTGATTCCCGATAAATACTGACTGCTGGCCGCACTTCAATGCTTCTGCCCGGTTTTCAGTTGACGGGGATCTCGGTGCCGTCGCCGCTGCCGGTGAGTTTGGGCAGCCGGACGGTGAGGACGCCGCGGTCGTAGCTGGCCTCGGTGCCCTCCTCGTCGACGGCCGCCGGCAGCTGGACCGTCCGCTCGATCGCGTCGGTCGGTCGCTCGCGGGTGACGTACCGGCCCTCGTGGTCGGTCGCGAGCGTGCCGGCCTCGACGTGGAGCGTGCGGTTGTCCGCCAGCTTGACGTCGATCCCGTCGGGATCGCGACCGGGCAGGTCCACGGCCACGACGATATCGTCGTCGGCGTCAATCACGTCGACGGCCACCGAGCGGTCCAGCGGGCTGCCGAACTGCGTGAACTCGTCGATCAGCTGTTCGATCTCGCTGAATGGATTGGGACGGTCGGACATGTCCGGTAGTACTCGGCG
>PXSF01000067.1:0-26458 GCA_003022845.1 Halobacteriales archaeon SW_10_66_29
TGTCCCCGCCGCCGATGCCGAAGACGAGCGCTCGCGACCGGTCGAACGCGTCCTCTGTCGAGTTCATGTATTATACCTGCCCAGCGCTATAACAAGTCTCACGTTCACGTGGGTTGGCGCCATTAGCCCTGTCGTGACTCGCTCGTTTCGTGGGCCCGCTACGCTTCGGTAGCCGACCAGCGCAGTAACTGGTTCCGATACCGGTGGGTCACCGCTGCTACCTCTGTTGTGTTAGTCGTTTTCACTAAACAAAGTATTCGTTCTCCCTAAGCCACCTTCCTTATTTATTGTTAACTTTCAAGCTATTTCCTATCTTTCGTTAACTTCTTGGGCCATATATACTGGGATTCGTTCATTATAATCTGTACTATTTAGTACTGAGTGAATGTAATTCTAAGACATAGCAGGGCTTGACAGTGTAGCGATCGGTCTAGTCGGCTACTTGATAATAGTCGCAGGAACTGGATACTAGGGGTCGAAGTCGGAGATCTTCCTCGGCGGGGAGAAACTGCCCAACTGGGCGCTGGCGCTCTCGGAACGCAACTCGGACATGTCCGGCTAGCTCCTGCTTGGGTTGCCCGGACTAGCATAGGCCGCCAGGCTGTCGTCCGTGTGAGTCATCGTTGGATCGGCCGGCGGTGCCATTTTCCAGTGGGTAATGTACTCCCGCCCGTTCATGAACGGGCGGAAGGAGACCGGTGCGGTCACGCTCATCGATCTCTTGGCTGAGAAGCTGCCGAGTAGCTCGGACATCGTCCGCGCGCTGACTGCGCGTTCGAGATGGTCGCGCAGCCGCGACGCGAGGGCGTCGGCGCTGCCCGATACGGGACTCGTCGACGGCGCCCAGTACTGCCACTCCTCGGTCTCCTCGGCGGTGACGTGGGCACACCAGCCCGGCGGAAGTGTCCGAACTGACTCGAACAGCGTCTGCGGGGCGGGCGTGTACCGCAGGGTGAAGTAGTTGTACACTGCTCGCTTATCGAGCGTGCGGTCGACGCCGGCGGCAAGCACCGATTGCATCTCGCTGCCCCAGACGTACTGGTCCGCGAGGTCCGCGACGTACAGCGGCTTGATCCCCAGTCGGTCGCGGGCGAGAAACAGCTCCTCGCGATCGCGGTCCCAGATGGAGAACGCGAACATGCCGTTCAGGTGAGCAGGCATGTCGGTGCCGTACTCCTCCCAGCAGTGAACCAGCACCTCCGTGTCCGAGCGGGTCTCGAAGCGATGTCCAGCGGCTTCGAGCTCCTCGCGGAGCGACTGGTGGTTGTAGATTTCACCGTTGAAGACCGCGACGACAGTACCGTCCTCGTTGACACGATGGGAGAGACAGGAGATCATCGCCTCGAGGTCCGTATCGTGCATCTCGGGGCCCAAAATGCCCGTAATTCCACACATGGGCCACTGTTTCCCGACAGGTAAAAAGAACCTATCGAAGTCACGTCAGTGATTGCGGGAAGGGTCGCCGATCGCGCGGTCGGCCCGAGACCGTCAAATAAAACCCTGAAGGGGTAAACTGTCCAGCCAGAGTATGGCTGCCCGGATCTGTTACGTGGTGAATTCGGTGTCCGAAACGTCAGTACCGGCCACGATCGCGGCTGCGGTCGAGGATCACAGCGACTTCTCCGTAGACGTCCTCGCCTGGTTTGACGCCGACTCATTCGCCGAGGACGATCGGGTTGGAGTCACGTGTTTAGATGCGCCAAGAGGATCTTTCGGCCTCGATAGAGAGACGGTGGCGAGCGCACGGAACTACTTGCAGGAATACGATCTCATCCAGGCCCACCACACGCATTCCGGATCGTTCGCGAAGCTCCTGGGGTACGGACTCGGGATACCGCTGGTCTCCCGCGAAGGGAACACGCGCAACGGGTTTACTCGGAAAGGACGGATCGCCAACGGGCTCACAAACGGGTTCGCGGACCGGATCGTCCCGAACTCGCGGGCAGTCTACGAGTCGTTCACCCGGTGGGAGCGGGCGCTCATCGACGAGGAAGACGTCGAAATCATCCCGAACGCACGAACGAGATCCGGGACCGGTTCGGCATCCCTGAGGAGGCGCTCGTCGTCGGAACCGCAGCGATACTCGGTGAACAGAAGGCGATCGACGTGCTCATCAAGGGCTTAGGTAACGCCAACGAACGATCGGAGCAACGCCTCGACCTCGTGATCGCTGGCGACGGCCCAGACAGAGCCGAACTCGAAGCGCTGTCGGATCGGCTCGGCGTCCGTGAGCAGGTGCACTTCCTCGGAATGGTCGATCGGTTCACCGTCTACCAGCTCCTGACACGGATCGACATCTACGCCATGCCGTCGCGGTGGGAGGGGTTCGCAAGCGCCGCCGTCGAGGCATTGGGCGCCGGCAACGCCTGTGTCTTCTCGGACATCGATCCGTTCCTGCTTCCCTACAAAAACGTCAGTCTGTTCCACCGTGTCGACGACGCCGACGACCTCGGGGACAGGCTCGTTGAACTCGTCGAAAACCCCGACCTCAGGGACCAGTACGCCCGGCGCGGACGACGACTGGTAGAGGATAAGTACACGCTCGAAGCAGTGGCTGGGCAGTACGTTACCCTGTACGACGACATTCTGGAGGGGGAGAGAACGTCTGACTGACCGCGTGGAGCTGGTGTCTCACATGTAGCCTAAATCTTCGAGTTGTTCCGCAACGCGGTCTGCGGTTGCCCCACCCTGCTGTTCGTCCCAGAGTGACTCCGGTGAGTGATCTGACTGTCGGATGGCCCTCTCGATCGCACCCCTGATATCTCTGACATCAGTCACACCCTCCAAGAGCCCGGGCGTGGTGCTCGCAACCATCGCCTCGTCGGTGTGTAACCCGTTCTGAAGCCCGTGATCACTCACGAGCACCAACGTATCGTCCGCACGGAGGTCGCCGGCGAGTTCGGCCACGAACTGATTGAGTTCATCGTAGGCCTCCTGCTGGACGTCGGGCCGGTCGTGTGAGACGTGTCCGATCAGATCGAGGCCGCTCGTGTACCCGAACACAAGTTCGTACTGTCTGCTCCGGAGTGCTCTCCTGGGGCGCGCGACCCGGATCATCATCATTTCAAGACACTGTTCGTAGAACTCCTCCACGTCCGCGGAGGTGTGCCCGCCTTCTGCGTCGGGATCCCGCTCGAACAGGTCCCCCATGTCCCGTCGCAGTTGGTGCTCTCGGTCGTCAGACTCCGTGTCGACGACGTAGTTCGGTACGCCGATCGCTTTCGACGCGATCCCGTCGAAGACAGTCGAGATGCCACGCTCCGCGTAGTAGGTGGCTGGAACCCGAAATGCATCCTCGGCGGTGTTGTTCAGCAACCACGCGCCGATTTTGGTTCGGATCGATTCGGGCAGCACGTAGTCAGCGACAGTGCTGGCGAAATTCAGTGCCGGGTTCTCCCACGCCACGCCATCGTCGAGCACAAGCCCGTGTTCGTCCGGTGGGAGTCCGGTGATGATCGTCGGCCAGAGTTCGTGGGTGCTCGGCTCACCGGCGGAGCTGACGATCGTCTCGATCCGTTCGTGACGTTCCAGACTGAGGTGTGGATGGTCCACAGGATCGACCAGATCCGGATCCAGCGCGTCGACACCCAAGACGACAACCGTCATGCTCCCCGATAGCCCGCCGCCCCGGTTATACATTTCGTCGAGCCGTGCCCTACTCGCCCGCTACGGATCGGAGGATATCGTCGTAGCGATCGACGGCAGCATCGAAGCTGTACTCCCGTTCGATCAGTTCGCGGGCGGAGGAACTGATCTCACCGATGTCCTCACGGTGGAGGATCTGTTCTATTTCGTCCGCAATTGACGCCCCGTCGACTGTTTCCATCAGAAAGCCTGTTTCACCCTCGCGGACCACGTCCGGGACCCCAGAAACAGGGGTCACGTACGCGGGCGTGGCGCACGCCATCGACTCCAGAATTGCCGTTGGCAGGCCCTCCGTTCGGTGCGACGGGACCACGAGGAGGCGCAAGCGGTTCAGCTGTATCGGTACTTCCTCGCGGTCGACCCACCCGACCACCTCCACGGAACCGTCCTCGATCTCCGCCTCAAGCTCCGCCTCCAGGCGTTCCCGATACGCTCCGTCTCCGACAAACACGAATCGGATGTCCGAAGGCAGGTCGCCAGCCGCAGTGATCAACTCCGGAATCCGTTTTTCCACGTCGAGCCGACCGATGAACCCTACACTCAGGTCTCGTTGTTCGAATGGACGCTGTACGTCGAACAGGTTTGTGTCGATAAACCGTGCGCCGTTCGTGTGAAGCTTTTCCTCGTAACGATCTAACCCTAACTGTCGAGCCATTGCCGGGGTGTAACTGACCACAGCAGTGGCCGACCTGTACGAGATCCGCTCGAGGAGTCGGATAAGACCGGCAAGCCCCCGAGGGAGTGGTGGTGGTAACGACTCTTCCCACCGTAATCGTAACGACAGGGGAACGTCACCCCGTGGCAGCACCACCACGTTTTTTCCGAGCAGTCGTACACAGATGACCGGCAAGAAGTACGAGGACGCCCCGAAAAACAGGACTGTCTCCTCAGTCCGTTCTGACAGCGCCTGACAGAGTCGGATCTGGTTTCGGATGAACCGGAACGCTGCGACGAGGACGCTGTCACCGGTCGGTTGCGAGCTGTATTCCACGACCTCGTGGTGCTCCGGGAGGTCCGAATCCGCTCTGAGGTTCGCCGTCAGGAGGACCACCGGCGTGATCTCCGTGATGATGTTCGCCAGGTCGTGTGCGTGGCCCTTGCCCGTCGTTCCGTGTTCGGGCTGGGTGACGATGCAGACGCCGCCGATCTCGTCGTCCATGAGTGAAGATCGGATGGGAATCAGTTCGCCTGCCGCTGCTCGAACGCGGCGATCGTCCGCTCGATCCCCTCCTCGAAGGACACCTCCGGATCGTAGCCGAGCAGCTCCCGCGCCTTCGAGATGTCGGCCGCCGAGTGGCGCACGTCGCCGGGACGGGGATCGTCGTAGATCGGATCGAAGTCGGTCCCGAGCTTCCGGTTCAGCGTCTCGACGAGTTCGTTTACTGTGATCCTGTTCCCGCAAGCCACGTTGAACGTCTCGCCGGTCACGTCACCCTCCGCAGCGAGGACGTTTGCCTGGATCACGTTCTCGATGTAAGTGAAATCGCGTGACTGTTCGCCGTCGCCGTAGATGACCGGCCGATCGCCCGCGAGCATCAGGCCGATGAACTTCGGAATTACGGCCGCATACTCCCCTTCCGGGTCCTGGTACGGGCCGAACACGTTGAAATACCGGAGCGCCACTGTGTCGATGTCGTAGAGGTCGCTACATTGCAACGCAAGCTGCTCGGTGTAGTACTTCGAGAGCGCGTACGGCGATTCCGGCGCCGTCTCCATCGTCTCGACTTTGGGGAGTTCCTCGCTGGATCCGTACACCGACGACGACGAGGCGACGACTGCCGTGTCGACGTCCGCCTTCCGCGCCGCATCGAGGACGACGGCGGTGCCGGTACAGTTCCCGTCCGTGGAGGTGACCGGGTCCTCGACGCTCCGCGGGACCGAGGGCACAGCGGCCTGATGGAACACGTACTCGACCCCGTCCATCACCGCTGGGACCTCATCCCTGCTGCGAATGTCAGTTTCGGAGAAGGTGAACGGCTCCCGTGGACGCAGTCTCTCGAGATTTCCCGGGCGGCCAGTCTCGAAGTTGTCGATACCAACGACGTCGTAGCCACGATCCAGCAGCGCGTCGGCGAGGGTCGACCCGATGAAGCCGGCGACCCCTGTGACCAGCGCAGTGGGCATACCTGTACTCTTCGAGCCGCCCGGTTGAATGTGTCGGTTGCCGGACACGGACGGGCCGTCCCCGGAGAGTCGGATCGACCGTTCCGGCAAGGGTCGCTCTATCAGCGTATCGGGTGTGGATTTCAAAAAGTATATGCCACAATTGGGGAAAGAGGGGAGTATGTCCGACTACGTTCTCTCGTTCAAACCGACTACCCGTGGCTTCGGGGTCCACGACCCGAGTTCCGTGATTTTCGAGGACGGGGAAGTTGTCTACGGGATCGAGGAGTTCCGTGATTTTCGAGGACGGGGAAGTTGTCTACGGGATCGAGGAGGAACGCCTCTCCCGGCGGAAACACGCCGCGAACCAGTTTCCGAAACGGTCGATCCGTGCCTGTCTCGACGACTGCGGGATTGAACTGGCCGACGTCGATGAGATTCTGCTCCCGTACCGTCCGGAACTCCTCTCGAAACTGCTCTCGAGCCACGTCCAGAACGTCGTCACGAACCCGAGTTTCTTCAGGCGGTCTGCCGGCGAGGAGAGCTCCGGGTCGCTGCTGGGGAACGTCGCCACCGTGACCGATACGGTCGACAAGTACCTCGGCGCCCGCTCGGACGAACTCGTCGAACTCGTCGAACAGCGGCTCGCGAACCAGTTCACCGGGCCGGTGCCCCCGATCTCGACGCTTTCGCATCACCGGTGTCACGCGGCCGGCGCCTACTACCCTGCAGCGTTCGAGGAGGGGCTCGTCCTCACAGCTGATGGCAGGGGCGAATACGACTCGACGGTCGTCTGGCGGGCGAAAAACGGCGAACTCACCCGCGAGCGGACGTACGAACACCCCAACAGCCTCGGACTGCTGTACGGTGCAGCGACGGAGTTTCTCGGCTACCGAGCGTTCAACGGCGAAGGAAAGATCATGGGGCTCGCACCCTACGGCGAGCACAACGAGCGGATCGATCGCAAACTGCGATCGGTCGTCGACGGCGGTGTCGACTATGACGTGACTGAAGTGACGACAGGCGAGATCGAGGACGGTGTCGAAAAGCTCGAGGATATGTTCGGACGCTCCCGCAAGAAGGAGGCTGGTGAGTACACCGACTGGGAGCAGGACTTCGCGTTCACTATTCAGCAGTTCCTCGAGGAAACGGTCCTCGATATCGTGCGGGCGTACCTCCGGAAGTTCAGCACGTCGAACGTGGGACTCGCGGGTGGGGTGGCGCTGAACTGCAAGATGAACAAGCGCGTGATGGAACTCGACGCTGTCGACGACATCTACATCCAGCCCGTGGCACACGACGGCGGCCTCGCGCTCGGCGCGGGGATGTTGCACCAGAAGAAACCCCTCGACATGCCGACCGTCTACCACGGCCCCTCGTACTCGAATAACGAGATCGAGGAGACGCTCGAGAAGAACAAACTGGAGTACGAGCAGTCGGACGACATAGAACGGGAGGTCGCGGAGCTGCTGGCAGACGGCAAGCTCGTCGGATGGTTCCAGGGTCGGCTCGAAATGGGCCCACGCGCACTCGGCAACCGGAGCATCCTGGCGGACCCGCGAACGGAGGCGTCCCGCGACCGGGTGAACCGGTACGTGAAACACCGCGAGGAGTGGCGGCCCTTTGCCCCTTCGATGCTCGAGGAGGCCGCCGACGAGTACCTGGAGAACGCGGAGCCGTCGCCGTTCATGATCAAGACGTTCGACGTCCGCCAGGAGCAAAAGGACGACATCGAGGCCGTGCTCCACCCCGCGGACGACACGACGCGCCCGCAAACGGTCAACGAGAACCAGAATCCGCGGTATTACCGCCTGATCAGCGAGTTCGAGTCGATCACCGGCGTCCCAGTCGTGCTGAACACCTCGTTCAACGACCACGGGGAGCCGATCGTGACGACCCCGACCGAGGCGATCAAGGACTTCTACGGAATGGGGCTGGACGCCCTCGCGCTGGGGGACTGGCTGCTGCGGAAACCCTGACCGAACCTGCTCCGACGCTACAGGCGGACGATCCCGTCGTCGCCGAGCCCCTCGGTCGCGTTTCTGGTGTCGAACACCAGCGGCGCTGCGGTCGCAATTTCTTCTACGTCGAACGCAGAGTGATCGGTCACGAGCACCACGCAGTCCGCTGCCTGGAGCCGCTTGCGGGTCAGCTCGACGGACTCGTACTCGGTCCCGACAACGTCCAGCGTCGGGACGTGTGGGTCGTGGTACGCCACGTCGGCGTTCCAGCCCTCGAGCTGGTTGATGATGTCGATCGCAGGCGACTCGCGCGTGTCCGAGACATCCGGCTTGTACGCGACGCCGGCAACCAGAATGTCCGCGTTCGACAGTGCGATCCCACGATCGTTCAGCAACTCGACCACCCGCTGGACCACGTGGCCGGGCATCTCGCGGTTGACCGTGTCCGCGAGGTGGATGAAGCGGGTGTCGATCCCCTGTTGGCTTGCCTTCCAGGAGAGATAAAAGGGGTCGACGGGGATACAGTGGCCCCCCAGCCCCGGGCCCGGATAGAAGGACATGAAGCCGAACGGCTTCGTGGCGGCCGCGTCGATCGTGCTCCAGATGTTGGCGTCCAGTTCGTGAGCGACCTGTGCGAGCTCGTTGATGAGACCGATGTTGACCGCGCGGAACGTGTTCTCGAGCAGCTTGACGAGCTCCGCCTCCGTGGCGGAGTTCACCCGGACGATTTCGTCGAACACCTGTCCGTACAGCGCCTCGGCGTGGTCGCCGCAGGCGTCGGTGACCCCGCCGAGCACCTTCGGGATCTCCGTCGGCCCGTACTCCTCGTTACCGGGGTCGATCCGTTCGGGTGAGAACGCGAGATAAATATCCTCGCCGGTCGTCTTGCCGTTCTCCGCGAGCGTGTCCCCGACGACTTCCCGCGTCGCCCCCGGGTAGACAGTGCTTTCGAGAACAACTGTGCAGCCGTCGGGCACCATGGGGGCAAGCTGTTGGGCAGCGTCGACGACGAAGGAGAGATCCGGCGTGTCGGTTTTCCGCAGCGGCGTCGGCACGCAGATCGAGACGCCGTCGACGGCCGAGAGTGCGGCGTAATCCGTCGTGAACGTAATTCCTTCCTCCAGTGCGTCGGCGACGTCCGCGTCCGAGACGTCGCTGACTGTCGAGTGACCGTCGCGGAGCGATGCGACCGTGTCCTCGTCAACGTCGACGCCGACCACGTCGTAGCCGGCCCTGTGCATCGCGAGCGAAAGCGGGAGCCCGACGTAGCCGAGGCCGACGACGCCGACCCGGGTCTGTCCTGACATACTGTGATCCTGGGCGGTGGTGAATTTCAGTCCATCGGTTGTGTGCCCACCATCCTGATAGTTACAGCCAGCTTACGCCGGCACAACGGGACGACGGGATCGGAGGCACCTCAAGCTGTGTCGCCATCCCAGGTCAAAATCCCATACACGTAACCGAAGCCGACGAGCGCAGTGAGCAACACTAGCCAGAGGAGTTGTTCGACGTTTTCCCGCGACGGGTCGTCGACGATGCCCCGGATGCGGCGCGGAACCGCCTCGATGCCGAGGAACCGCAGGAAGTCGGACTCCTCGGATGTGTCGGCCTCCGGCAAGAGCGTTTCGAGGACGCGTTTCGAATACCCCTGATAGAACGCTCGTTCGGCAATCCAGATCCGGTCAGTCCGGTAGTCGAAAATCTTGTGTGCGACTTCGGCGTCCGGGTTGTAGATCACACCCCGGTCGAACTCCCGCTGTAGCCGGGTTCCGATCTCCGACTCGGTCGCCTGGATCTCTGCTTCACCCTTGCGGCCGACGTTCGGATCGAATCCACCCAGTTCCTCGATTACCTCTCTGCGGAACGAGATGTTCGAGGCGTAAGTGTTCCTGACCTCCTCCATGGGCTCGGCGAACCACCGATGGTTGACGCCGATCAGCCAGTAGAACTCCTCCGGGAGAAACCGGGGCTTGCCTGCGACCCACTTCGGTGTCATCTTCCCGCCAGCGGCGATGGCGTCTGTCTCCTCGTACACCCGCACCAGTTCTGCCACCCACTCCGGGTCGGCGACCGCGTCGTCGTCGATCTGGGCGACGGCGTCGCCTGTCGCCTGTTCGATCCCGTGGTTGCGAGCCTCACCGACGCCGACGTTCTCCGCTGTCATCGTCACGATCACGTCCGGACGGTCGCCGTAGTCTTCCTGCATGCGCTCGTGGACCGCCTCGTCGCCGTCCGAAACGAGGACCAGTTCCACGTCCTGGTATGTCTGATCGAGAATACTGTCGACGGCATCCTGAAAATCGTCGTACATATCCATCGTATAGGTGCAGATAATGACCGAGACTCTCATTAGCACCCCTTTACAGCAATCTCCGATAAGGGTTATGAACCGCCTGCGGCGCCCTCTAGCGACGTATACAGCCAGACGTGATTCACTCAAGACGGGGCGTCCAAAATCTGATGTTTCGTGGCTTGAAATAGCCGATATACTGTCGTGGCACTGGACAGAGTCACGTCTGGCTGTATATGCAAACAGTATTCCAGACGAGCGATCCGAGCTGTTGATCGTCCAGTCGGGTCAAAAATCCTCGAGCGTCGACTGATCCAGTTCTGCCAGTGCGTCCTGGCTGGTCTGCCAGCTCCGCCGCGCACAGGCCGGGAGCTCCCCCTCGGCCTCGACGTAGGTCTCGAGGAACTCGCGCGTGGCCGAGTCGCCGGGGTACCCACTACCGACCTCGCCGTACCCCTGCCCGTCGTACTCCGCGGCGAGGTCGGCCACGTGGGCGTCCCGGCTGACCTTCGCAACGATGCTCGCCGCGCTCACAATCGGGTACGCCTCGTCGGCGCCGTGCTCGGCCCGGAGTTCTATGTCGGCAGCAACGCGGTCAGCGACCCGGCGCTCGAACCGTACGGCGTTGGTGTCGCCGGCGTCGAGATACGCGGGCAAGTCGTCGCGGGCGACCTGGGAGAGAGCCTCAGCGTGCGCTTCGACCGTCAACTCGTTCATATCGGTCTCGGGGTCGTCGATGCGTGCGACGGGAATCTCGGCGACACCGACGGCGTCGGCACGCTCGCGGATCGTCTCTGCCAGCGACTCTCGCCTGTCGGCCGACAGCTGCTTCGAGTCGGCCACTTCGTCGGGGAGAGCCTCGACGGGGGCGCGGACGCAGGCGGCGAACATCGACCCCAGCACCGGGCCCTTCCCGGCCTCGTCGACCCCGAGTTGCATACCCCGCCGGTTCGGTGTCGGTGACTATAAACTGCCGGTTCTTTCCCGCCTTCCTCGGGGGATGCGGTCACTCGCAGCCGATTAAGGGCTCAGTTTTCACCCGCATCCCCGCTGGTGTCGTCCCTGAAAAAGTCCGGCTGCTCGAACGGTTCGTCCTCACCCCGGACCTCGAGCACGTCCAGCGCAGTGACTTCGGCGTCGACGCCAAGCAGGCCCGCGAGACTGGGCTCCGTCCGTCCGTCGTCGCTGCTGACGAGTTCCTTGACGTACAGCCCGCCCTCCCCGTGGATCTCGACCGTCGCCCGACGGTCGCCGTTCAGCTCCCCCGACGCCTCGTACACGGACCGGACGCGGGTCTTCGCGGCTCTGCGATGTGAAACGCGCTGTGGCGTCTCCTGTTCGATCGTCGCGCCCTCGAGTTCGGCCAGCGCTCCCTCGAACGCTTCGGAGTCGACCGTCTCGGCGAACTTGACGTCCATCTGGTAGGTCTTGCTCGCGTCGAGTTCCTTGACGCGCTCGACCATATCGTGAGTTGCCAGCCGGAGGCCCTCGACTTCGACCCGGCCGTCGGCGACGTCGTTGATCCGTTTCTCAACCGCGGCAGTGTCGATCGATCGCTTGCGCGGTTCGTCGATTTCGATCACGAACGGCCGCCCGGAGCCGAGCATGAGTGCGTCGACGTCCTCGCGGCCGGCGCCGTGGAACGTCCCGCTGTCGCCGTTCATGGCGTCTTCGACGATGGGGACGGTCTCCTGCTCGACGCTCGTGTCGTACCGGTAGCCCGTCCCGTCACAGCCGTCGCAGTGTGAGCCCTGGTCCAGTCCCGTCCCGTTGCACTCGCGGCAGGGCCACTCCGTCTGGGGGACGTCCCGCTCGAGTTTCCGGTAACGGCCGTAGACGAACGCGGAGTTGACCTGGACCTCGACCTCGTCGGTCGCCAGGTCACACAGCACGAGCAGGTCCGGCCGCTCGAAGTCGACCGTCGTCCCGGTCATCTCGCCGAGGCGCTTGCCCACCTCGCGGTTGCACTCGCTTTTCAGCAGTTCCCCAGCCTCGGGGTCGAGACCCGCGTCCTCGCGGAGCAGGCGGTCGTTCTCCTCCAGCAGCGGGGGAACTTTCGTTCCGACCTGGTAGCTGTCGAACTCGTAGCCGTGGACAGCGGCTGCGGCCTGCTCGGCCCACCACTCGAAACGCTCGCACTCGTCCTCACAGACCCAGCAGGGCTCCTCCGGCGGGTCGAACTCCTCGTCGTCCGCAAGCGCGACCGCGATCCGCAGACTCCGCCCGCGCTCGTCGTTCGAGAGCCCGAAACTCCGGTCGGCGACCAGCCGGCCGAGGCAGTTGTCGCACACCGGCCCGGAGTCGAGCGCCCGCCGGGCGGTCGAGAGCACTGTCATTACCCGGTCGTCGCGCCCGGAGCGTAATTCGCTTTCGGAGACGGGCAGACGGTGTCTCGGGCGCGTTCGTGAGAGTTTTCACCTGGTTGGGTGTACCCACGCCCAGTACCGCCGATGACCCAGGACGGATGGCTCGCAGCGACGACTGGCCGCCCGCTCGTCGCCCGCCGGTACTTCGGTGCCTGGCTGGTGCTGCTCGCGACGCTCCCCCTGGGGCTGTATCGGTACTACACCAACCCCGACATCGGACTCCTCACCTGGCAGGTGGGCGAATCGACCTCCGGCGCGTATATGGGGATCAACTACCACGTCTACCACGTCGCTGCCGAACGCGTGCTCGCGGGGGAGCCGTTCTACGGCGTGGCGCCGGATCCCGCGACCGGCAACTTCGTCTATCTCTACCCGCCAGTCACCGTCACCGGCTTCCTCCCGTTCGGCTCCCTGGACTGGACGACGGGATACCTGGTGTTCACGTTCCTGAGCCTCTGTGGCGCGCTCGCTGCGACCGTCGTCGTCGTCCGCTACGTCGAATCGCTCGGAACGCCGCTGGGCTGGCTCGACCTCGCGCTGGTGTTCGGGCTGTTCGCCCTGTCGATCCACGTCAGTGCCACGGTCTACTTCGGGAACATCAACGTCCTCCTCGGGCTGGCGTTCGCAGTCGGCTTCTGGGCTCTCCGGCAGGGCCGGGAGCGTGCCGCCGGGACCGCCTTCGGTATCGCGGCACTGTTCAAACTGTTCCCGGCGCTCGTCGGGCTCTGGCTGCTCCGGGACCGCCGGTTGGAGGCCACCGCGGCCGCGATCGGGACCGGCGTCGCCGGCCTCCTCGCGGGGATCGCCCTCTTTGGCGTCGACACGACAGTCCACTTCTTCAGGACCGTCGTTCCGAACCGATCGGATTCGGCGGCGTTCGTCGGCGGTCTCCCGGCTGACGGGCCGTTCTACGTGACCGTCCAGCGCCCGCTTTCGCACCTGCTCTGGGGGCTCTGGCCGGAGGCGCCGTACCCCCTACTTCCGGCGAGCGCGGCCCTGGTCTGTGGCGCGACGCTCGCCGCCTTCTACCGGCGGATCGAGACCGAACGCGACCGGCTGATGGCTATCTTCGCTACGGTCGTCGTCACGCTCGTTGCCGTCCCGTCGTTCCGGCTGTACGCACCCCTGCTGTTCCTGCCCCTGGTCGCCCTGCTGTACACCTGGACCGCCGGCCCTGGCAGGCGGCTGTTTCTCGCCGGCGGCCTGCTGTTCTCCGTCGTCGCACGGCCGCGCCACGTGCTGACCGCTTCGGAGTATCTCGGGCCGCTGGAAGCGCCGGTCGCGGCCGCCGGGCGGGTGGTGACCGTCCAGCTTCTGGCCTACGGCGTCATGGTGGCGGCCTGTGGCTGGCACCTGCACAGCGGGAACGGGACACCTCCGGATGGCAGGTCGGAGTTCGAGGGGTGAACAGCGGTCTGTCGCTCGACAGCCAGCCGTCGGACGCGGGACCGTCATTAAATACGCTGGGCCTACTACGTGAGCGTAACGCAGCCATATGAGCGAAGGGGAACAGAAACTCCTCGACACGTCCGGCGACTTCCTGTACGCAGTCAGGGACGGCGACCCGGTCGAGGACACGGACTGGCGGTCCTGCCGGATCGTCCTGACGAACGAGCGACTGGTGCTGTCGACCAGCGGCGGCAAGCAGGCGATCCCCCACTCGAAGATCAGCGTTCCGTCGGACGACGAGTCGGTCCTGCCCGAAACGTTCGAGGACGAACCGGCGACGGCGTTGCGGATCGGCAGCAACGTCATCCTCGTCGACGCCCAGCAGTTCGACGACTTCGGGAAGGAGTACTGCCGGGCGGCGCTGCACGACGAGGTGATCCTCGTGAAGTACCCCGCGATCGTCGGCGGCGTCGTCCAGGAGGACGCCGAGTGGTCGAAAGCCAGGTTCCGCCTGGGCGACGACCGGATCACTCTCGGACTCCCGGACAACGAGACGGTTTCGTTCCCCATCGAGGACGTCGGGACGATCGAAACCGCCACCCAGCAAGTGATGGGCGAGTCACACCGCGTCGTGCAGGTCGAGCACACGGACGCCCAGGACCGCAGCGTCGAGACGCACTTCTCGGGGATGGAGTGGCACTCGCGGGCGCTGTCCTCGCTGCTGCGAACCGTCATCGAGGAGCGCGGCGACGACTACGAACTGACGCCGCTCGAGAACCAGGTGCTGATGGCCCTGTACTCCGGCGTCTCCCCCTTCGAGATGGCCGACTTCGTCGGGACCGACATCGAGAAAGTCGAGGAGATATACGGGAAACTGCTCGAGGTCGGCGCCGTCGACAAGGTTCGAGAACGGACGGAGGTGACACTCAACGCCGAGGGGCGCAACCTGGCCAGCGAAGCGATGAACGAACAGTGAGCGGTGGCAAGCACACTTCTACCGGGGGAAGCGCCGCAGTTTCGGAGCAGCCGCATCGGCAGCGGCACAACCGTTAATGTGCTGTCTCGGCAACTGTCCGTACGGCAGAGGCCGGGCATGAGCGGGACATCCGAACAGAAGATCGAGGACACTCAGGGGAAGTATCTCCACGCCGTGAAGAACGGCCACGAGATGAAAGACGCGACCTGGCAGCAGTGCCGGGTCGTGCTGACCAGCGAGCGGCTGGTGATCGCGACGGACGGAAAGCTGACGATCCCGCTGTCGGACATCGACGAGATGGGTGGCCGCTACGACGTCAACGATCGGGCGGCCTCGGAGGTGAACTACTCCGCGCTGTACGTCGACGACGACGTCCTGCTCGTGACCACTGCAGACCACGAGACGTTCGAGACGAACTTCTACAGGGCGTTTCTGGACGGCGCCGTCGTCTACGTCAAACACCCCGCGGTCGTCGGCGGGGTGATCCAGGGCGCCGAGTGGCAGCGCGGCCGGCTGAAAGTGACGACCGACACCGTCCGGATAGTGCTCGAGGACGGCCAGAAGTTCGTCGTCGACCGCAGCGACATCGGCGAACTGGAGACCGACGAGCGCGCGGTCGCGGGCGAGCAGCGCAGCGTTACCGAGGTCGAACACGCCGACGACGACGGCACGAGCATGGAGACGTACCTCTCGGGCCGCCAGCACCACCTCTCGGTGCTCAAGCAACTGCTGGAGGAGGGCGCGGAGCGCAACCGCGCCGACCTGGACTTCTCGCCGACCGAGCGCCGCGTCGTCATGGCGCTGTACTCCGGCGTCTCACCCTTCGCCATCTCGGATTTCGTCGGGATCGACGTCGAGAAAGTCGAGGAGATCTACGACGAACTGATCGAACTCGACGTGATCGAGGTGATCCGCGAGCGGAAACAGGTCAGCCTGACGCCACAGGGCCGCCGGGTCGCAGGCGAGGAGATGGGCGAGCAGTGATCAGTACTGCACAAAGAGAGCCCAAACGTTCAAATCGGACGACCGTTTGCTGTAGGTATGAACGTTCGGACTGCGGTCGTCCTGGCAGCCGGGGAAGGAACGCGGCTGCGTCCCCTCACGAAGAACAGGCCGAAACCGATGCTCACCGCCGGAAACCGGCCAATCCTGGAGCACGTCCTCGACGCGCTGGTCGACGCTGGCATCGAGAAGCTGGTGGTCGTCGTCGGCTACCGGCGGACGCGCGTCCAGGAGTACTTCGGCCCGGAGTACCGCAACGTCCCCATCGAGTACGTCCTCCAGGGCAAACAGCTGGGGAGCGGCCACGCGCTCCTGCAGGCGCGCGACGCGACGGCCGGACCGCTCGTCGTCGTCAACGGCGACCGCGTCATCGAACCGGGCTCCGTCACGCAGGTAATGGAGGCGTTCGACGCGGGCGGCGGCTCGCCGGTGATGGCGGTCATCGAACGCGACGACGCACACGAGTACGGTGGCGTGCGGCTATCGGGCGGTGAGATCACCGACCTCGTCGAGAAGCCCCAGCCCGGCGCTTTCCGCCTGATCAACGCGGGCATCTACGTGTTCGAACACGATATCTTCGACGCAATCGAGGAGACGCCGCGGGAGGCCGGCGAACTCGCCCTGACCGACACGATCGAGCGGCTCATGGAGCGCAACAGCGTCAGCAGCGTCCAGACGGGCGGGATCTGGGCCGACGCGACCTACCCCTGGGACTTGCTGGAGGTGACATCGACAGTGCTCGCCGACGGCCGCGTGAAAGAAGCGCCGCGGGCGGACGGCGTCTGGGTCGGCGAGAGCGCGACAGTCCACCAGGACGCGACGCTGCGGCCGCCGGTCGCAGTCGGTGCAGACTGCGTCGTCGGCCCGGGCTCGGTCGTGGGGCCGGACGTCGCACTCGGCGAGAACATGACCGTGGGCGCAAACGTGACCGTCGAGCGTTCGGTCGTCGACTCGGACTCGCGGATCGGCCACGGCTCGACCGTGGTCGACGCGGTGCTCGGCCAGAGCGTCCACCTGCGGGCCGACGCATCGATCCCGGGCGGCCCTGCGGACGTCCGCGTCGACAACGAGGTGTTCGAGGAGCAGCCGCTGGGAGCAGTCCTCGGCGACAGAGTCGAAGTCGGCGGTGGCGCCTCGTTCGATCCCGGCGCACTCGTCGGGTCGGGGGCGACGATCGGCGGCGGCTGCTACGTGGCGGGTCACGTCCCGGGCGACGCGGAGGTGGTGCGCTGATGTGCGGGATCATCGGCTGCGTCGGCCGGGGCGAGCGGACGCTGGACACGCTGGTCGACGGGCTCGAACGGCTGGAGTATCGCGGGTACGACTCCGCGGGGATCACCCTCCTCGGCGACGACCTCGGCGTCCGCAAAACGGCCGGGAAGATCGCGGACCTCGAGACCCTCCTCGACGAGCGGCCGGTCGACGGCCACATCGGGATCGGCCACACGCGCTGGAGTACCCACGGCCCGCCTACGGACGCGAACGCCCACCCCCACCAGGACTGCACCGGGGACGTGGCCGTGGTCCACAACGGCATCATCGAGAACTACCAGTCGCTGCGCGACGACCTCTCCGCGGAGGGGCACACGTTCACCAGCGACACCGACACCGAAGTGGTTCCGCACCTGATCGAGCGCGGGCTCGAGATGGGCGACTCACCCGAGGCGGCGTTCCGCAACGCGATCGCACAGCTCGACGGGAGCTACGCGATCGCAGCGATCGTCGGGAACGAGGAGGCAGTGTTCGCGGCCCGGAACGACTCGCCGCTGGTGATCGGCATCGGCGACGGGACGGCGTCCAGCGACCGGGAGTACTTTCTGGCGAGCGACGTGCCGGCGTTCAGGGAGTACACCGACAAGGTGATCTACGTCGAAGACGGCGAGTTCGCCCGTCTGGATTCGGAGCTGGCTGTGACCGACAGTGACGACCAGCCGGTCGACAAGGAGGTCCACAGCATCGAGTGGGACGCCGAGGAGACCGGGAAAAGCGGGTACGATCACTACATGCTCAAGGAGATTCACGAGCAGCCCCGGGCGCTACGGCAGTGTCTCAGCGGCCGCGTCGACGAACTCGCGGGGACGGTCAATCTGGACGGTCTCAGCGATCGGTCGCCGAGCAGCGTCCAGTTCGTCGCCATGGGGACGTCGTATCACGCCGCACTCTACGGCACGCACCTGTTCCAGCAGGCGGGCATCCCGGCCCAGGCGTTCCACGCCAGCGAGTACGCGACCGCGACTCCGCCGACCGGCGACGCGCTCGTGATCGGGATCACACAGAGCGGCGAGACAGCCGACACGCTGAGCGCGCTACGCGAGGCGCGCAGCCGCGGCGCGGAGACGATAGCCGTGACGAACACCGTCGGCTCGACTGCCGACAGGGAGTGCGACGAGACGCTGTTGATCCGGTCGGGGCCCGAGATCGGCGTCGCCGCCTCGAAGACGTTCACCGGACAGCTCGCAGCCCTGAACCTCCTCGCGCTCGCGACGGTCGAATCCGCCCGCACGCGCCGGGGCGTCGTCCCGGAACTCCGGGAGCTACCGGGTCGGGTCCAGTCGATTCTCGACGATTCGAACGCAGCCGAAATCGCCGAGGAGTACCACGACTCGGAGTCGTTTTTCTTCATCGGTCGGCGCTACCAGTACCCCGTCGCGCTGGAGGGCGCGCTGAAGCTCAAGGAGATCAGCTACGAGCACGCAGAGGGGTTCTCGGCCGGCGACCTCAAGCACGGGCCGCTCGCGCTGGTCGACGAGGATACCCCCGTGTTCGCGATGGTGACTGGCGACGACGAAGTCGCCCGCAAGACCGTCGGCAACATCAAGGAAGTGGAAGCACGCGACGCGCCGGTCGTCGCCGTCACCGACGGCCGGAGCGACGCTGCGCTGTACGCCGATCACGTCCTCGAAGTCCCGGAGACGATTCCCCGCGCGGCTGCCGTGCTGACGAACGTGCAGCTCCAGCTGGTCGCCTACCACGTGGCGAACCTGCTCGGCAGGCCCATCGACAAGCCACGGAACCTCGCGAAAAGCGTCACCGTGGAGTAGGTTCCCACGTGCGAGCTTTTTTGACTGTGAATATTCTCACGAAGGATAGAAATCAGTCTTCGGGGGTAGAACCGTCCGGAAACCGATCGGCGAGTCGTTCCCGGGCGGCGGCCACGACGATCGGCAGCGTGATCGTGGCGTCGGCGTACACCGAGGCGTTTCGGGCGGCGGCTTCCAGCTTGCCCCAGGAGCGCGCTTCGTCGAGCGACGCGCCGGAGAGGCCGCCGGTCTCTGGCGGATCCATCGTCAGCTGGACGGCGTAGTCGTACGCGTCCGGCGCGACCAGCATCGTCTGGAGCACGTAGTTTTTCGGCACGCCGCCGCCGACGACCATCGCCCCCGCGCGCTCGCTCTCGTGGGCGAGGTCGTTCAGCGGCGTCATATCCGCGAGCGCGTCCAGCGAGAAGTCGGAGGTCTGGCTGTACATCCAGGCCTGCAGGCCAAGCACCGAGTCCTGGACCGCGGGACAGAACACCGGGACGTCGTGCTCGGCGGCAGCGGCGGCGATCCCGGCTGACTCCTCGACCTCCTCGCGGTCGTTGACCTCGCTGTTGGCGCGCCCCAGCTCCTCGGTGAACCGCTGGATGCTCACGACCTCCTCGGTCTCCAGCGGCGGGAACACCTCCTCGCGGAGGTGCGACTCGAACAGCGTGAAGTGCTCCTGGGGCAGGTAGACGTTGTAGATGCGGTCGACGCCCTCCTCGCGGAGCTGTTCGTCGTGGTCGCGGCGGGACTCGTCGTCGGGACTGCGCCCGTGGTGGTGTTTCCCACCGATCGCCTCGATGCTGTCGTGGGTCAGGTTCGCGCCGGTCGTCACCAGCGCGTCGACGTGGCCGTCGCGGATCAGGTCGGCAACGAGCTGGCGCATCCCCGCGGGCACCATCGCGCCGGCGAGCCCGAAGAAGTTGGTGACGTCGTCACCCCGGAGCATCTCTGTGTAGATGTCTACCGCCTCGTGGAGCGTCCGCGCGCCGATGCCCGCCTTGCCGTACTCCGTCACCAGGTCGTCGACGGTCATTCCGTCGCCGACGGAGACGTGGCCGATCGGATCGTGAGCGAACTCCTCGCGGTGCGGTGTGTGCCCGGTCCCCTCGTCGTGCTCGCCCTCGTCGGTCATTGGCGGGTATCCGACAGCGATCCCTATCAGGCCGTCGGTTGGCGTCGGGCGCACGGCCGTCGGTTGGCGCCCGCCGCCCTCCTGTCAGATGATCGGTTCGGCGTTCTCGCGGATGATGAGGTACGCGGGGACGGCCACGACGTTCAGCGCCGGGATCATGGAGAAGAACCCCCAGAACAGCGGCCCGCCGTCCCAGTCGGTCGTCGTGCGGAGGTTCCACGCATCGAGGTACACCGACGCCGGCAGGATCAGCAGCGTCGATACGAGCCACAGGAGAAAAAACGGCGCGTTGAACACGAACGACCCGAGGCCGAAGATGCCCGCGAGCGCGATCAGCAGGCTCGGCACGAGCCCCGCGATGATGCCGTAGAAGCCGCGCGAATCCCCTCGTGGCTCCTCGTCGGGCAGCACCGGCACGTAGTACCCGTCCTCGATCGTCAGGAGGATCGTCTCGCCGTGGATGTCGGCGAACCGGTCCATCGGGATGTCGCGCAACGAGAGCAGGCGCGCCAGCCGCGGATCGGTGCCCTGGTCGGGCCACTCGAAGTAAACCACGACCGTCTCGTTGTCCGCGTCGACCATCGACAGCTGCAGCGCCAGCGCCTCCTCGGTGTCGATCTCGGCCGGGTAGTCGTCCGGAATCTCGCTGGTCGGGACGCGCTCGACGCCGACCGCCTCCCCGCGACCGCGCATCCCCTCCGCGAGCCCCTTCATCTCCTGCTCGACCTCGACGAACGACTGTGCAGCGTGATCTAGCTCCGCCTTCTTGGAGTCCTCGGCCATCTCCGTCGATTCCGACTCTGCCGAGTCTGATTCCGCGTCGGCGTCCGACCCCTCGGCGGTGCTGGCGCTCCCCTCCTCGGGCGCCTCGATGGTTTTCGTCGTCTCGGCGCTGCTGCTCGCCCCCGTCTCGGTCCCCTCGCCGTCCGGTTCGTCGTCTCCCGTCACTGTTTTGCACGCAGTTCAACGCCCGGGCAACTAAACGTATCGCTGTGTCGGGCCGCTGGCGGTCCAGTGCGTTTACATACCGCTGGTGAGAGCTACAAGTATGCTCCTGACGCTGGAAGGGCTGGACGGGAGCGGGAAGAGTAGCTGCATCGACGCGCTCCGGAGTTCGACTGCGGTCCCCGAGGGCGCCGTGTTCACCCGCGAACCGACAGACTCCTGGTACGGCGAGGTCGTCCGCCGCTCGATCGCCGACGAGGGGGCCGATCCGCTCGCGGAGCTGTTCCTGTACACGGCCGACCACGCCGCCCACCTGAGCGGGACGGTCCGCCCGGCGCTGGAGCGGGGCGCGCCCGTCATCTCCGACCGCTACTCCGACTCCCGGTTCGCCTACCAGGGCGCGACGCTCGCCGGGGCGTACGAGTTCGACGATCCGGTCGCGTTCGTCAGGGGCGTCCACGAACCCTGGACGCGCCCGCCGGACGCCACCATCTACCTCGACGTCGACCCCGAAACCGCCGCAGAGCGGAATCGGTCCGGAAGAACTACGAACGGCTCATCGAGCAAGAGCGCGAACGGTTTGTCCGCATCGACGCCTCCGCACCGGAGGAGGACGTGGTCGATCAGGTAATCGAAGCAGTCGGAACACTGCTGTAAAACCGCCGCTACTGCGATGTGGTGGCGAAAATACTCACACCAATCGCTATCAGTCAGAATCAGGAGACGCCGGACTCCAGGTTCTCCAGGAGTTTGCCGACGAACAGCCCCAGGCGCGGGGAGATGTCGTCCTCGCTGGCCGGTTCGGCAGGTTGTGCGGCGAGCGTCTCGACGAACCGCTCGGAGTGGGTCATCGCGTTGATGATGTCGACGACGTCCACCGTCAACCCCTCGTCGGAGGTGTCGAGGTCCGGGTGGCGCTGCTTGGCCTCCTCGGGGTAGGTGATCGTCCACGAGGGGCCGCCGATCGTTGCGAGCACGTCCTCGACGTCACCGACTTCGAGCCGGCCCTCTGTGGTGCCGACGTAGATGCTCCCATCCTCGACGTCCGTGCCGTACCGATCCATCGTGTCCCCGTTCGCAGCCATCCCCCGTCGGTCTTTCGCCGTTCGAGGGGGATCGACGGGGACTGACAGAGGGACGGCGTGTTACTCCTTGCGGCGGCTGGTCGCCGGGCGGCCCAGTTCAGCCTCGACAGTGTCGACTTTGGCCCGGGCGGGCTCGTCGCTCGTCCGCTTGTCGTCGACTTTCAGGAACGTCCCGACGCGGTCGCCGCCGACGGCCTCGTGTGCCGCTGCAGCCGCCTCGAACACGACCGCGACGTCGTCGGCTTCGAGGATCGTTCCCATCGGTGTCGTCTCGTACTCGACGCCGAACTCCTCGAGGGCGTCGACCGCCTTCGCGACCTCGGGTGCCATGCTCCCGTCAGTGTCGGGCGAGACCGCCAGGAACGCTGTCGCTGTCATGTTGTCAGCTACGGCAGTCGGCCACCTAACTCTGTGGTTCGGTCGACTCGGCAAGGTCGAGGTCCGGGAGGCCGGCCTCGATCTCCTCGCGGCGGTCCTCGAGCCACTCGGGGAGGACGAGCCGCTCGCCGAGCTCATCGAGCGGTTCGTCGACTGTGTAGCCCGGCTCCCTGGTGGCGAACTCGAACAGCACGCCCCCGCTGGTCCGGGCGTAGACGGACTCGAACCACTTGCGGTCGATGATCTCCGTCGGGCGCAGCCCGTGGTCCATCAGCAGTTCGCGCCACGCTTCCTGCTCGTCCCCGGTCACCTGGAAGGCGACGTGGTGGACGGTGCCCGCACCCGGCTGCCCGCGCGTGTCCTCCGGAAGTTCGAGGATGTCCACGACGTACCCCAGCTCGCCCGATGACTCGTACCGGGTTCTGTCCCCTTCGGTCGCGGTCCGCTCGTACCCCATCGCCTCCAGCAGCGGTGCGGTCGACTCCAGGGAGGCGAGCGACAGCGTCACGCCGAAGAAGCCGCGGATCGCGTGCTCGGCCGGGACGGGTCTCTCGTGGGGGTTCCCCGCTTGCGCGTCCTCGCGCGCGACGAGTTCGAGTTTCGTCCCGTCCGGATCGGTGAACGGGACGACGGTGTCGCCGAACCGCTCGCGCGGTTCCTCGGCGTCCACTCCCCGGTCGTCGAGGCGGTCGACCCAGTAGTCGACAGAATCGCCGGGGATCAGGAACTGCGTTGTCGAGGCCTGTCCCACGCCGACCTGGCCCTGTCGGGCGTTCGTGTACGGGAAAAACGTCATACTGGTGCCGGGCGAGCCCTCCTCGTCGGCGTAAAACAGGTGGTAGACCGAGACGTCGTCCTGGTTGACGCTCCGCTTGACGAGGCGCAACCCGAGCGTCCCCGTGTAGAACTCGTAGTTTCGCCCCGGGTCGCTGCCGATCGCTGTGACGTGGTGGATGCCTGGCGTGGAGGTTACCATAGCTCACTTACGTTTCAAAGGTGCATAACTGCTGTGGACTCTCCCCGATCCCGCGGCTTCCCTCTGTGACCGCCCCGGTCCCAGTCACCCGACCAGTCGCCGACCGGTCAGTCGTTCGATTTTCGCTTCTGTTCGGGATGATCCGCGACGAATACGCTCGTGTTGTCCGGGACGTCGTCAGTCACCCAGGAGTTCGCGCCGATGCTCACGTGATCGCCGACCTCGACCGTCCCGAGCACGTTGCTCCCGGCACCGATGACGACGTGGTCCCCGATGTCGGGATGGCGCTTGTAGTTTTTCGCGAGCATCTTGTCCTCGTCTTCGGCCTCCTCGAAGTGCAGCGCGCCCAGCGTGACGTTCTGATAGATCCGCGCCCAGTCGCCGACCGTCGCCGTCTCGCCGATGACGACACCGGTCCCGTGATCGACGAAGAAGTACTCGCCGATCTCCGCACCCGGGTGGATGTCGATGCCCGTCTCCGTCTTCGAGTCCTCGGCGAGTTCGCGGGCGTACTCGTACATCTCCTCCTCGTAGAGTGTGTGTGCCACCCGGTGGGTCATGATGGCGTGAAACCCGGGATAGGATCGGATGATCTCGCAGTAGCTCTTCGCCGCCGGGTCGCCCTTGTAGGCGGCTTCGACGTCTTTTTTGAGCGCCCGTCGAATCGATGGCAGCCGATCGAGTGTCCGGTCGACGACTGCGGTCAGATCGGCTGCGTCGCGGTCCGAATAGGCCGTGATGCCAGTGTGGATGCAGCTCCCGAGTTCGGTCATGCGGGCGCGGGTTCCGCCGGGGTCGTCCAGCAGTTCCGTCGCGTTCCAGCAGCTGGGAAACAGGAGCTGTTTGAGGAGGTGGAGTTCGTCACGGAGGGAGTCGCGGCGAGGATACTCCCGCGAGGAGTCCGTCGGGAACGGCGATTCGTCTGTCCGGTACGAGTCGACGAGGGCTCGGTGAGCGTCGCCGGTGTACTCGTATCCCATTCCGTAGTGATTGACGCCGTCGAGTAAAGTGAGTTACTGTCATAGTGATTATTGTGAGTCGTTCCGGGATCGACCGCGGTACTGCGTGCGGTCGACCCGGTAAACAGTCACAATAATCACTATCATTCCTCGGCGGTGGCAGCGAGTCGTCAGGACTCGTACTCCAACCAGAGGTACTTCGTAGCGTAGCTCCGGTAGGGCTCCCAGTCGCGGGCTTTCTCGACCATCTCCTCGCGGCTCATGTCGCCGTACACCGCCACCATCCCGCGGCGCACGCCGAGATCACCGATCGGGAACACGTCTTCGCGGCCGAGTACGAACAGGAGGTACATGTCGGCAGTCCAGCGGCCGACGCCTCTGATCTCGGTCAGAGCCTGGACGACCGCCTGCTCGCTGGCCTCCGCGAGAACGTCCGGTGCGATGACCCCGTCCGCGTACGCGCCTGCGACGTTTCGAATGTACTCGGCCTTCTGTCCGCCGACGATCGCTGCCAGCGGCTCCTCGCCGTACTCCATGACGGCTTCGGGTGCGATCGGCTGCTCGAACGCCGAGAACAGGTCCTCGCGGATCGAGTCGGCAGCGGCGGTGCTGATGCTCTGGTTGACGATCGACACCACGAGCCGCTGGAAGGGGTGCTCGGCCGGGGTGACCGTCACCGGCCCGTGCCTCGCCACCAGATCCGCCATGGGATCGTCCGCCTCGAGAACCGCAGCGACGTCCGGATCCAGTTTCGCTGTCATCCTGCGGCCCAGTTAGAGCCAGGGGGCCGGATACGTTTCGGTCCGGGGCGCCACCCCGGCGGCACCTCCGCCGCGGCGAGTTGGCAAGCCCTAAACCGTTCTGCGCCGGAGAGGGAGGTATGCGAATCGCCGACCGGCACCAGGTCGACGGGGAGCGCGAGCGGCTGACGGTGGTTCCCGAGAACGTCGACGACCTCTGGCACCTCTCGCACGTGATCGAGCCGGGCGACCGCGTCGCCGGGGACACCACCCGCCGGATACAGCGCAACGACGACCAGCTCCGGGACACCGGCGGCGAGCGCGAACACCTCTGGGTCGAGATCGGCGTCGAGGACGTCGAGTTCGCCCGCTTCGCCAACCGCCTGCGGGTCGGCGGCGTGATCGAGGACTGCTCGCGGGAGGACCAGCTCGGCCTCCACCACACGATCAACGTCGAGGACAACGCCGAGATCGAGATCGAGAAACGGTTCAAACCCGACCAGCGCGAGCGCATCGAGGAGGCGGTGGAGGCGACCGACATCCCGGACGTCGCCATCGCGACAGTCGAGGAGGGCCAGGCGTACGTCCACTCGGTCGCACAGTACGGCACCGAGGAGCGCGCGTCGATCACCGCCCCCACAGGGAAAGGCGAGTACGCCCGCCCGCGGAAGGAACTGTTCGAGGAACTCGCCGCCGTCCTGGGGCGACTCGACGCCGACGCGATCATCCTCGCGGGCCCCGGCTTCACCAAACAGGACGCCCTCGACTACATCGAGGAGAACGCGCCCGACCTGGTCGAGCGGATCACCACCGTCGACACGAGCAGCGTCGGCGACCGCGGCGTCCACGAAGTGCTGAAACGCGGCGCTGTCGAGGACGTCCAGCAGCAGACCCGCATCGCCGCCGAATCGGAGCTGATCGACGACCTCATGGAACGCATCGCCGACGGATCCGAGGCTGCCTATGGTCCCCAGCAGGTGGCGAAAGCCGCCGAGTACGGCGCAATCGAACACCTGCTCGTGCTCGACGAGCGGCTCCGAATCGAGCGTGCAGGCGACGGCGACTGGGACGTCGACGTCGACGACATCGTGGAAACGGCCGAGCAGAAAGGCGGGGAGGTGACCGTCTTCTCCAGCGAGTTCGATCCCGGTCAGCAACTGTCGAACCTCGGCGGCATCGCCGCCCTCCTGCGGTACCGCCTAGAGTGAAGCGACCCACGTCGCTTCTCGTACTCACGCCGCCAGTGCCCGAACTCGTTCACTCCTTGAGGCCGGAGGCTCCGCCTCGAAACTGCTGAACAGCCACCGTGTTCGTGCTGACTGATCTACCGAGTGTTTCTGCCAGACAGACAGACCACCTCCTGGTGGACTGAAAGGGCGTTGACGGCTTCGCCGTCAGCTCGGGAAGCTTAGTAATTCACAGAAGCTATTGAGGAATCTGGGAGAGATGAAACAGCAGGTTCGAGACAGAGAACGCCCCAGGTCG